>JAAYTC010000074.1 GCA_012518155.1 Bacteroidales bacterium
GCCCGCCATCACCGAGAGGGTGAATTGGCTTGACGAGGAGTTGTAGATGGTAAGTGAACTCTGTGGATCAATTGAAGAGGGGTAATACGCGGTATTATTGAAGCCGGCTACTAGGAAGAGCATCGTCACGGTAACCACTGCCCCCGCTCCCGCGAACCAAATACCTTTTTTGAATTTCGCGTTAAATACGGTGTAGAATATACCATATAAGACGGCCAATACCCCGAGCACGAAAAGAACCATCACTGCCGGCATCTCGATGAAGTTCGTGAGGTATTTCATCGGTTCCATGTACACTTCACCGGTTGCCGGGTTAACAGCATATCCCTCGGCGACAAGCGTCCAAATCAAAAATATCAAAAAGAAAACCACGAATGGGATTCCGTTATAAAGCACGAATTTTCGTGATCTTTTCTCCAGCACGTCATGATCGAGCCGATGCAGGAAAAAGAGGCTAGCCATCGTTCTTGCCAAGAAAAGGATCGCCAGTCCTAGCGCGACATTTCGGGGATTAAGAAGCAGCTCGAGTCCCATGAGTGGGTTTTGCCACTGGCTAATCACGGGTCCTGCTGTGCCCAGCCCCGCGATATTCCCTTTGCCCACCGTGAATTCCGATCCGGTGAAGAAGCTTGACGCGATTACTCCCAAGAGAAAGGTGCCGATCACCCCGTTTAAAAAGAGCATGGCTCGGTAGGTTTTTGGGCCGAAAATGTTCCCCGGCTTCGATTGGAATTCGTAAGAGACTGCTTGCACAACAAAGCTGAAGAGCATAATCATCCATGCCCAGTATGCTCCACCAAAGCTGGTGGAATAAAATAGCGGGAAGGATGCAAAAAAAGCGCCTCCAAAAACGACCAAGGTGGTAAAGGTGTACTCCCATTTACGTCCCATGGCGTTGATTAATAGTTTTTTTTCATCTTCTTTATGGGAGAGTGAGTTCAACATCGACTGCCCACCTTGCACAAACATCAGGAATACTAGCAAGCCGGCAAGGAGCGACATAATTATCCACCAGTAATGTTGTAGAAATTCGTATGTAATCATTGTAATGAGTTTTTTCTAGTTCAACCATCTGAAAAATCAGGCAGTTTCGGGAGCCAGCACTGCTGCCGATTCCGGTTCTATTGTATCAGGCCCTTTCTTTATCTGCTTCACCATAATAGTGATGTTTGCCGCCAAAAGCGCGGTAAACAGTACAGCGAACATGGTGAAGGTAGTTATAATATGTCCGGTAGAGACAGCTGATGCAGAGATGTGCACGGGCAATATATCTTGAATGGTCCAAGGTTGTCTTCCCATTTCAGCCACCACCCAACCCAGCTGGCCGGCAATATAGGTTAAGGGAATACTCCACAATGCCACGTACTGTAGCCATTTGGTGTCGCGCATATCTTTTTTGTAGAGGTAATAGAGTACCACGACAAAGAAGAGGATAAAATACATCCCGATGATGACCATCAAGTGAAAACTGTAAAAAGTGATCGGGACATGCGGAATAAGGTCCTCCCCGGTCTCCAAGTACCCGTACCCAAAATGGGCATAATTGTCTTGAAGGATGGTTTCGTAATTGGCGGCATCGGCGTCGCGACCTTCTTGTTTCGCCACTTGGTAGTCGGCTAATGCTTGGATCGCGATTTTTCCTCGGGCCTGCCGCTCTTCAAATGACAACGCGGTGGTACCATCCTGTAGCGTGTATCCCCCCTCTATAATGTCCCGGATTCCGGGTACGAAAGCGTTGAGGTCTCTGTACCCTAACAGCGACAAAAGTTTGGGTATTTCTAGTTTAAAAATGTAAGGATCTACTTCGTCGTTGAAAGCTTTCTTGGCCGGGTTAAGCATACCAATTGCTACCAACCCGGCTCCTTCCGTACCTTCGTATAACCCTTCCATGGCAGCCAACTTCATCGGTTGCTTTTGAGATACCTGATAAGCCGACCCGTCGCCGGTTACTGCCAACATGATAAAAGTGGCCAGCCCGATAAAGGAGGCTATTTTGATACTTTTCAAGGCGAAGTCGGTATGCCGCTTCTTGAGCAGGTACCAACAGGATACTCCCACCACGAAAGAGGCACCCACCGCGAAAGAGGCAAACACCGTGTGGAGGAATTTATTATAGGCTACCGGCGACAGTACAACGGCCCAGAAATCGACCATTTCGTTACGCACGGTGTCAGGATTGAATTGCATCCCTATCGGGAACTGCATCCAGGCATTGGCTACCAATATCCAGAAAGCCGATAAAACAGCTCCCACGAACACGAGCCACGTCGACATCAGATGCACTCCCTTGCTTACCCGGTTCCAACCGAAAAACATGACAGAAACAAACGTGGCTTCCAAGAAGAAGGCAACGATTCCTTCAATGGCGAGGGGAGCTCCAAAGATATCTCCTACAAACCAGCTGTAGTTCGACCAGTTAGTCCCGAACTGGAACTCCAAAATGATTCCCGTGGCTATGCCTATGGCAAAGTTGATTCCGAAAAGCTTTTGCCAGAATTTGGTAATATTTTTCCATTTTTCATCCCCCGTTTTCACGTAGATGCTCTCCATGATGGCCATGATAAGAGCAAGTCCAATCGTCAACGGGATAAAAATCCAGTGATAACCGGCCGTGAGTGCAAATTGCCCCCTCGACCAATTTACAGAAGAGAGACTTAATAGAATATCCATACAAGTAATATTTAACTGAATGATCGTGTAAAACTTAGGCTTATAAACTTATGCTTGACCGATGCCACCGATGGGAGGCAAGAATCCCGGATCGTTTTGAGCCCGGATAGGACCGTTGTGTTGTTCAAATTTGTCGAGGTTATCCTTCAATGCAATGAGCAAGCGCTTTGCATGTTCCGGTGTTAGAATAATCCTAGACTTTACTTTCGCTTTACTCACCCCGGGCACCATACGGATAAAATCGATCACGAATTCCGATGCGGAATGCGATATAACCGCGAGGTTAGAATAGGTGCCTTGTGCAACCTCTTCACTTAATTCAATCTGAATTTCATTCTCTTTATTCGAGTGTTCCATTGTTGTCTTAAATTTTACGCGCGCCGCGCTTTGTGATTATTATAAGGTATAATTAACATTTTCTTGGTGATAATTTACAAGTACAAGAACATAATCGCTGTTTATACCCCATAGATAAAACCCTATAACTATTAAAATTATATAAACAAAGGAAAATAAAATTTCGGAATATACAAAGGAAAGGAGCGAAATTATTGAAATTTTTCCGTAATCCCCCCCCTTTCCGTGCTTTTCTCCTCTCTGTATCCCGTTCCAAAGGAGCTTCAGGTTGAATCCAGCGTCAGGTCAAACCTTGAAGCAAAGAGGTCAGCGACTCTTTTGCATCGCCGAGGAGAAGGTGTACACCTGCTTTTTTGGTATAGAGGGGATTTTCCACGCCCGAGTAGCCCGGGTTCAGGTCGTAGTTGCAGATAATAACTTGTTTCGCTTGATCCACGTTTAGCACGGGCATACCATATATTGGAGTGTCGGTGGCATCTCGTGCGGCCGGGTTGATCACGTCGTTAGCTCCAATCACCAGCACCGCATCAGTGGTTACAAAGTCGTCGTTCACCGCGTCCATCTCGAACAGCTTTTCGTAAGGCACATCGGCCTCAGCCAGTAACACGTTCATATGCCCCGGCATTCGGCCCGCCACCGGATGGATGGCATACCGCACTTCGACCCCCTTTTCTTCGAGCCTATCGCCCAGTTGTTGTACGAGGTGCTGAGCTTGCGCGAGTGCCATCCCGTATCCCGGGACAATAATCACCGATTTGGCACCCGAAAGGATCTCCGCGGGCGATGGAGATAATTCCGACGCGGCTCCTTCATCGGGAACGATGACAGTTTCTTCATCGGGAGCGACAGTAGGATCTTGCACGGTGGCCATGTTAGCAACCGGCTTCTTAGGTTCCGTGGATGTTTTTCCGGTAAGTATATCTACCAGTCTCCGATTCATTGCCCGGCACATCACCTGGGTGAGGAGCAATCCCGATGCACCTACGATACCCCCTACCGACACCAAGAGAAGGTCGTTCACCGCCATTCCCGCGATTGCACCGGCTACCCCGCTCAACGAGTTGAGCAGCGAGATGGTGATGGGCATGTCTGCTCCCCCCACACGGATGGCGAAACCTATTCCAAAGAAAGTGCTTACCGCAATACTAATCACCAAAAGCAAGGCGATCGAAAAGGAGTTGTATCCCGCGAACGCGGAATAAAGGGTGATTCCTGCCAGTATTACAAGGCTAACCGTAAGAAGTGTCGCGTGATTTTTCCACTTCACCGGTTTTTGGGGCAAGATACGGTGCAACTTGCCGGCGGCCACCAAACTTCCCATGAGGGTTATGAGTCCCACGATGATGGCCAGTACAGATGTCACGTTCACGAATACCGGATAGTCCCGCTGCACGATACCAATTCCCATTAAAGAAAGAATTCCCACCATAGCCGACGCAAATCCCCCCAATCCATTGAGCAGCGCGACCAGCTGTGGCATCTGGATCATTTTCACGCGCGATGCCAAGGCTCCTCCAATGAGTAGGCCAATGAACATAAAGATAAAAACAGTCCACGCGGTTAATATATCATTGTATAAAAGGGTGATCACGATACCTAAAAAAAGGCTCACCGCGCTAATCAGGTTCCCCGCCACGGCCGTTTTCACTTTACTCATAAAGGAGATACCCAAGAGCACCGCGATCGAAAGGAGGAGACAGATAACAACATAGAGAGTTGTGCTCATGACTTCGTTTCTTTTTTCTTTTTATCAAACATCTTCAACATCCGGTGGGTCACACCGAATCCCCCCACGATATTCACGGTGGCGGCAATCACGGCGACTCCGCCCAGAATCTGTCCCAACAAGAGTTCGCCTCCCGTTGCGGCTAAAAAAGTGAGGCCCACCGCGGTGAGGGCACCTAGCACGGTGATGCCCGAGAGCGCGTTCATCCCCGACATCAGGGGGGTATGCAACAAAGGAGGGACCGTTTTGATGATCAGGTAGCCGACGATCGTGGTGGCCACGAAAATAAGCAGTAATGTAATTGGATGCATAATTTGTAACGTGAAAAATTAACCGTTCTAATTTATGGAATAAGCATGGCTTCGCGGGCACCTTGGTGCACCACCTCCCCATCGCGGGTAACCAAGATCGATCGTGTTATATCGTCGTTCGTATCAAGCACAACCCGACCTTCCTGCACCAGGTAGTTGACCAAGTTATAAACGTTTTGCGCGAACATCCATGTAGAGCTCGTGGGTATGAGTCCCGGTATATTTTTTATTCCACAGATGGTCACGCCATGTATCACCTCTTTCGTTCCGGGAGGGGTTATCGCGCAGTTCCCTCCTTGGTCGATAGAAACATCCACGATCACCGAACCGTTTTTCATTTCTCGCACCATCTCTTCGGTAACGAGAATGGGAGCCACCTTTCCCGGAATTAACGCGCTGAGGAAAATGATATCCATCTCTTTAATTATTTCACGCAATACATTTCGTTCTTTGGCCAACCACTCTTCGGGCAGTTTATTCGCGTATCCGCCCTCTCCTATCGCTATTTCGGGAGGTGCGCCCGGGTCAACTATTTTAGCCCCGAGGCTTTTAGCTTGTTCATTGGCTGCCGGCCGTATATCCATCGCGTGCGTCACTGCCCCCAGTCGTTTCGCGGTTGCCAGTGCTTGAAGCCCGGCCACTCCCGCCCCGATCACCAGAACATTAGCCGGTTTGAACATTCCTACAGGAGTAAACATCTGTGGCATAAAAAAGGAGAGATCATCTGCCGCCATGATCATTCCCTTGTATCCCGCGCAGGTACTCATCGAGGTAAGCGCGTCCATGCTTTGTGCTCGTGAAACCCGAGGAATTCCATCGAGGGTCAGGCTAATCACACCCGCTTCAGCCAGCTGTCTAACCATATCGTGGTTGCCCGGCGATGCCGGGTGAATAAAGGTAATAAGGTACTGGCCCCGGTGCATCATCTCCACCTCGTGTTTTCCCGTGTTTTTATTGTAAAGCGGTTCTTTCACCTTTAATATAAGATCCGATTTTTGGAACAGTTCCGCGGGATCGGAAATTAATTCTGCCCCCGCTTCGGCGTACTGCTCATCGTAATAGTGCGATTTAATGCCCGCGCCGGCCTCTACCAGCACGCTTATTCCATCGCTGATAAACTTCTTCACGGTCTCGGGCGTGGCGGCCACTCGGGCTTCGCCGTTCATGATTTCTTTGGGTATTCCTATGATCATAATTATAAAGCTATAAATTGTTTTTTCTTCCTCGTTTTATTGGTTAAAGACGGAATTTCGTTCATCCATATCGTGTCGTGTGCATTAACGCGAAATTAAATTAATTAACGTTGCCGGTTTAAAGAAACAAGCAGTGCTCAGAAAACAAAATTAGCAATAAAAAACAGAATAGCAACCGTTTCGAACGATTAATCCCCCTCTCCTATTTTGATTTTTTCACGGTTTAATAATCATAATTATACTCTCTTTCGGGTAAATATTTCTTTAATTAGGGATTTAGTCGTATTTTTGTGATAGAATTTCAAATTATCCAATAAATAAAAAACAATTAGCACAATGGTAAGTTATAAAGAATTGGGTCTCGTGAACTCAAAAGAGTTGTTTAAAAAGGCGGTGGATGGCGGGTATGCTATCCCGGCTTTTAACTTCAACAACATGGAACAATTACAGGCGATTGTCGCGGCGTGCGTGGAAACCAAATCACCCGTGATAATGCAGGTATCCAGCGGTGCTCGTAAATATGCCAATCAAACGTTGTTGCGCTACATGGCTCAGGGAGCCGTACAGTACGCGAAAGAGTTGGGGTACGAGATTCCCATCGTTTTACACTTGGATCACGGAGACAGCTTCGAACTTTGTAAGGATTGTATCGAGAGTGGCTTTTCGTCCGTGATGATCGATGGTTCACACCTCCCCTACGAGGAGAACGTCGCGCTCACTAAACAAGTGGTGGACTACGCTCACCAACACGATGTAACAGTAGAAGGTGAGTTGGGTATCTTGGCCGGTATTGAAGACGATGTGGTAGCAGAAACCCACACCTATACCGAACCCGATGAGGTGGTTGATTTCGTGACCCGTACCGGCGTGGATTCGCTCGCGATTTCCATCGGAACTTCTCACGGTGCTTACAAGTTTACTCCCGAGCAGTGCACCCGTAACGAACAGGGTGTACTGGTACCGCCTCCACTGCGTTTTGATATCCTGGAGGAGATCGAAAAAAGAATTCCCGGTTTCCCCATCGTACTTCACGGATCTTCTTCTGTTCCGCAAGAGTACGTCGACACCATCAACAAGTATGGTGGCCAGTTGGAAGACTCCATCGGTATACCCGAAGAGCAATTGCGCAAAGCTGCTAAATCGGCCGTGTGCAAGATCAACATCGACTCCGATGGCCGTTTGGCAATGACTGCTGCCGTACGCGAAGTATTTGCCACTCAGCCGGCAGAGTTTGACCCGCGTAAATACTTGGGTCCCGCTCGCGAGGCGTTGAAAAAGCTGTATATGCACAAGACAGAAAACGTGTTAGGTAGTGCCGGAAAAGCGTAATCAACACGCGATATAACCATAAAGACGGAGGGTGTGTCTACTCAAGACTACACCCTCCGTTGCGTTTATACATTATGTACACGTTGTTTTTAGGGGAATCAAGTAACCGTTTAAGTTTGCTCAGCGACTCATATTTTTCAACCGCACGTTAAATTCACCCGCGTTGATAAGCTCCTCTAAAGAGATATGCATACGGTACCGCCAATAGTGCTCCGGATCGGCAGGAACATTAATTCGTTCCGACGCGTAATCGGGATCGCGAAGTTCTTCGTCGATCGACAGCCAGTCCTGCCAGGGCAAAATCACCCACATGGCAGACGATTTCAGGTGCCTCTTGATAATATGGTGGCAGATATCCCCGGTGCACTCGACCGGCGCCTCCCCCTCGCGTTGTAAAACCTCGTTGTAATAGTGCCGAGTAAGGTCCCTGTCCTCCCTCCACCACAACCGCAGGGGCGACATATCGTGCGTGGAGGTTGTACAGACCGATAAGTAGGGAAGTTGCTCGAGATTGGTAAACGCAACATGCGCGCTTTTTGGCATACGTTCAATCTCCAGGCTCAGGATTTGCAATTCATCCATCACCGTAGGTACACAATCGGGCACCATCCCTAGGTCTTCACCACAGGCCAACATATGAGTAGCCGATATTATCGCGGGAAGTTTTTCCAGTGCCTGCTCTTGCCAGAAGAAATTGTGGCGGCGATAAAAGAAATCGTTGTATAACCGGTTAAATGCCTCTTTTACCGGTTCGTCCAAGGTACGATACGCGTGCGTAGACTGAGCAGTGATACGAGGATGGAAACGATTTCGGTGGTAAGGGTCCCGGATAAAAAGCACCTCCGTGCAGAGCATTAACAAGCCATCGCGTATTTTTTCACTCGCTTCCTCCTCCCTCACTTTAAAGAGTTCTATTATTTTGCGTTGTGTATCGCAGTGCCGCTTTAATCGGAAGTGATGGTCTCCCACGTTATCAAGATAGTTTTTTATCACTTCTTCGGTTTCCTCCCCGAATATACCGGGAAGCCAATCTTCTCGTATAAATGGTTGAACCATCCGCTCCTCGTCGAACGGGATACCGGCTTGGCTAATCTCTTCCCCCGAATAGGGCAAAGCAGGATTAAAATAGCCCAGCAACCCTTGGACCGCGTGAAGCGGTATTTCCCAGATACGAAAAAAACCCAAGATATGATCGATCCGGTACGCGTCGAAATAGTCAGACATTTTCCGGAAGCGGTTCACCCACCAATCATACCCTTCCTCTTTCATCGTTTGCCAATTATAGGTGGGGAATCCCCAATTTTGTCCATGCAGCGAAAAATCGTCGGGAGGAGCCCCTGTCTGGGTATCCATGTTGAACAGGTGGGGTAAGGTCCAAGCATCCACGCTTTCACGATTGATGCCGATCGGGACATCACCTTTGAGGATTACCCCTTTTTCGTGCGCGTACCTCTTAACCGCCGAAAATTGCCGGTGCAGGAGGAATTGTACAAAGTACCAGAAACGAACCTCCTGATGGGCGTCGGGATTCTCTTCCAACATCACTAACAGCTTGGATTCACTGTACACGCGAAACTCCCCCCAGTCGCTAAAATGCGCGCTTCCGTGCCGATCGCGCAAGTAGCAATACGAAGCATAGGGGAAGAGCCATGATCTGTTTTGACGGTAAAATTCGAGAAATAGCTCCGACTTCAAAACGGTTTCTCCTTCCTGATTGAACAGATCACGCGTGTAATTCTCTTTAAGTGCCAACACCTTTTCGTAATTCAATCGCGAGAGTTCGTTCAATTTTTTCGCCTCTCTACGGTATTGATTGAGTTGTCTCTTTTTTTTCAGCGGGAAATCGGCACAACCTAAATAAATCGGGTGCAGCGCGAAGCTTGAAATAGCACTATAGGGATATGAATCGTGCCATGTTCTAGTGGCGGTGGTATCGTTCACGGGAAGTAGTTGAATAAGCTGTTGCCCCGTTATAGTTGCCCAATCCACCATTTTACGCAAATCGGCGAAATCACCAATCCCAAAGCTGTCGTTCGATTTTAACGAGAAAAGAGGAAGGGCAGTCCCCACCCCTTTAAATGTAAAATGAGGCCAACGATAGAGCAGGGCCATCTCCGCGTACACCCAAGAACTTTTATCAACGTGCGGAAGGTCGAGAATCCGGTTCTCTCTATCTTCCCAATGAATCGCTTCGCCCGTGTTTTTTTCAACAACCACGAACTTGTACGCTACCCGGTTGGGAAGTTCCTTGGCATTCACTATCACTTGCCACTCTCCCGCCTGTACCCGTTTCATGGGTATCGCCCGTTTCAAATCCCATTCACCCAATGCTTCGCAATTGCCGCTGATAACCAGGGTTTGTTTGTTGTTCACGTAGGGGCAAACTACGTTCAGGAGCACCGATTGGGCAGGGTATCGCTTGGGCAAAGCATCATCGTGATGCATGAAAATGCTATAGGTAAATGCCGTGGAGTAGAGGTACTCGTGGGAGGGCTTATCCTTCCATAAATCGCGGATCACGTAATCCTTTCTACCGACCACCCGCATTACCCGGTGTTCCCCCCATTCGCGCCGTATGGTGCGGTTGTTCTCTCGTATAAAATAGTAGTATCGGAGGTCAGTCGACGCGGCCCTATTCACTTCTGTAGACCAAGTATCGCCTTCGTTTGAAAGAACGATTGCCCGGGATTCGTCCATGTTGCCCATTTCGGGGATCGATCCGCAAAGGCATACCTGCTGCCCCCATGTAGTATGATAGTCGAGTTGAAATGTTAGAGCAGCCATGTTAGTTTTCGAAGTTTTATGGTCAGTAAAAAAGGAGGATCATCAGCTGCGCGGTGATTACTCTCAAAAACATGGTGAGCGGATAAACCGTGGCATAACTTACTGCCGGCACATCATTGCCCGCGGTGCTATTGGCAAACGCGAGAGCAGGTGGGTCGGTCATGCTTCCGGCGATTGCCCCCATCAGGGTGAAGTAGTTCAGTTTACACGCTTTCCTTCCTATTGTACCCATGATTAGAAGGGGAATCACGGTAATAATTACCCCGTACCCGATCCATTTATACCCCCCGTTCACCACGGTTTCCACGAAGTTATCGCCCGCCCCGAGCCCCACGCACGCGAGGAAAATGGCAATACCGATTTCACGCAACATCAGGTTGGCACTCATCGTGGTGTAGGTAATCAACTTGTACTTGGGCCCGAACTTGCTGATAAGGATGGCCACGATAAGAGGCCCCCCGGCAAGTCCCAATTTTACCGGCTGTGGGATCCCGGGAATGGCGAAAGGGATGCTTCCTAGCAACACACCGAGGGCAATTCCTATGAAAATTGAAATCAGGTTGGGCTCTCTCAGTCGTTTAAGCGAGTTTCCAAGGAATTTTTCCACGTTGGCAATAGCACTTTCCGACCCTACCACCGTCACTCGGTCGCCCAGTTGCAACTGTAGCCTGGTGTCGGCAATCAGGTCCACTCCCGCTCGGTTCACCCGGGTGATATTGATCCCGAACAAATTGCGCAACTTCAGGTTTCCGATCGATCGGCCATTAATATCCGACTCAGTGATCACGATGCGACGAGAAATCAGTTGCGAATCCAGTTTATTCCACTGTTCCCGGTTCATATCGATCCGTCGCCCGATTAACGCCTCAATGGTGTCGATATTTTTAAGGTTAGAAACAACCAACACCTTATCGTTCTCGTGCAAGATCGAGTCGGTACGAGGCACCGTCAGCTCGCCTGTAGCACTATGTAAAAGCCGTGAAATAACGAACTCTTTATCAATCAGCTCTTTGATATCTATAATTGTTTTACCGAAGATGGAGGGGTTCATTACCTCCAGCGTGAACATTTGTGCTTCGGTAAGTTTCGATTCGTTATGTTCGTCCAGCCCCTGATTTTCTTTCGTCATGTTAATCTTAAAGAGGTACCTGAAGAGAATAAGAGAGAGGATAATTCCTACGACTCCCAGGGGATAGGCCACCGCGTAGGCAGTTGCAATGGTCGGATCGGTGGTGCCCGTCATATCGGTGTAAGTCTGTTGAGCCGCGCCCAATCCCGGGGTGTTCGTCACGGCTCCCGAGAGGATACCCACCATGGTAGATATAGGCACCCCTGTGATCACGTGAATAATGTACGCAGTAGTAACTCCCAGCAGCACCACTCCCGTGGCGATCAAGTTCAAAGTGATGCCGCCTTGCTTGAACGAGGAGAAAAAGCTCGGCCCTACCTGCATGCCGATGGAGTAGATAAATAAAATAAGTCCGAATTCTCGTAAAAAATGCAATACCAGCTCGTTAATCTCCAGGCCAAAGTGCCCCAATAAGATACCGAAGAACAATATCCATGTGGTACCCAACGAGATGCCAAAGATCTTGATCTTGCTCAATAAAAGGCCTATTGAGATGACCACCGCGAGAATCAGGATCGAATGCGCGATCCCCGTTCCCGTAATTAACTCCATCAACCATTCCATGATTCCAACAACCTAAATTTGCCCGCGAAGGTACCCCTTATTTCATAGATCACAAAATGCAACCGCTACCCACTCCCCCATTTCGGTAGTATGTTGAAAGGTCAACCCCACCTCTTCGGCCACGGTTTTCAACAAAGGAATGTCATGCTGATAGAAGCCGCTTATAAACAACCATCCATGGCGTTTCAACACCTTCGCGTACGTGGGAATATCTTCAAGGAGGATGTTCCGGCTGATGTTGGCCGTGATAACATCGTACATGTTCTTATCTTTTACCAGCAACTCGGCTCCTCCTTGCTTTACAGTTATGTTTTGTATATTGTTGAGCCTCGCGTTTTCGACGGCGTTGCTATAGGCCCATTCATCGATATCGATTGCTGTTATGCCGATTGCCCCCTTCATCGATGCTAATATCGCCAACACGCCTGTGCCACATCCCATATCCAGCACCGTTTTACCGGTGAGATCCATGTTCAACAGCTCCTCAAGCATCAATTGGGTTGTTTGGTGATGCCCGGTACCAAACGACATTTTCGGGTCGATCATGATTCGGTAGGGGTAGTTGCCTTCCGGTTCATGAAAAGAGCTGTGTATACAAAGTTTGTTGTGAATCGCGATGGGTTGGAAATAGTTTTTTTCCCACTCCTCATTCCAGTCTCTATCTTCCATCTCCTCCGCCTCATACGATATTATTGATTCCATCGGAAATTCGGCCAGAATCCTATCGACCTCCTCGGCCCGATAAATTTCAGAGGGGATATAGGCTTCCAGCACTGTCTCTTTATCCATGAACGCGTTGAAGCCAACTTCGGCAAGCGTCGCCGAAAGTACATCTCTGACTGTCTCCGTGGGCGGATTGTAAGTGAAATTTACTCGGGTATATCGCATATCTATTTTTTATCTTTACAAAGGTAGTAACTTTTCAATTGTAACTGTAAAAAACCATTTATTCGTCCCTTGAATTTGTTTAGAAGTGTTACAAAAGGATTGATTTGCCCCGTTTCGATCGGTGGATTGCTTTTTTTATTCTACTTTTATCCTATCAAACGATTACATGATGAGAAAAGCTACACTATTTATTGTATCGTTCATGGTGCTCTACGTGATGGGTGCCTACGGTCAAAGCCCCACTTTGGATGAGCTCATTCAGGAAGGCGTGGAGTTACACGACGGGGGAGAGTACGAAGAGGCCATCGACCGCTACCTTGAAGCACTTGAGATGGACAGCACTTCGATATTGGCTATTTACGAGCTGTCGCTTTCTTACCTCGCGCTTAAAGACTTCGACAACGCGCTCGAATATAGCACACAAGTGATCGATTCGGAACACGAACAGCTCTCCACGGGAGCTTACGCTGTAAAAAGTGAGGCTTTGGCAGAGTTGGAACGAGTGAATGAAGCAATCGAGGTGCTTCAAAAGGGGCTCGACATCCACGGGGATGAATACCTGCTCCATTTTAATATGGCCCTGAACTATTATAAGAAAGGCAACACCGATAAAACGATGGAGCACGTGAAACGCGCCATCGACGTGGATAAAACACACAGCGGGGCATTTCTTCTCTACGCGTACGCGCTGAACGATAAAGGCTTGTGGGTGCAGAGCATTCTTTCTTTCCAGATGTTTCTATTGCTTGAACCGGACAGCCGCCGCTCTAAAAACGCGTTCGAAGAGTTATTGCAAACAATGCAATTAAAGAAGCCTACCGAGCCGGTAGAGCGTTCGTTTATTCAACAACAGATGATGAGGAACAAGCCCGAGACCTCCGCGGTGCATCCCGACGAGGTGCCGCCGCTGAGCATCGAAGGAGGCTTGAATCGAAACTTCGTGTACCATGCCATCACCTCCACGCTCGACTCGTTAAAAAGTAGCAGCGATGAAATCGAAGATTTTGTTCTCTTTAAAACCGTGAATAAAGCAATTATTGAAGTATTGGAAAGGGAGAGTTTAAGAAGCGAAGAGGGTGTATTTTGGACGTTTTATGTTCCTTTTTTCTCACGTATTGCCGCGTCGGACTACTTCGATACATTTTGTCGCTATATCAGCGTATCCTATTACCCTGAGTCACTTGAATGGTGGCAACAAAATCCCGAAGCGGCGGTAAATTTCATCATCTGGTTTGAAAAAGGGGACGACAGTTGAGAGAAGTTAAAAAAAACCATTACCTTCGCGTTGAGACCCAAACATATGGAAATGATCAACGAGGAACAATTACTGGAAGAAATACGCGATCCTAAAACGAGTCGTCAAGGTTTCGAGAAATTGGTCGCTGAATACAGCGAAAGACTCTATTGGCAGATACGTAAGATGGTACTTTCGCATGACGATGCCAACGATATTCTCCAGGATACATTCGTCAAAGCGTGGATGAACATCGATACCTTCAGGGGAGAATCGAAGCTCACTACTTGGTTATATCGTATCGCGATCAACGAAAGTATTACCTTCCTCAATAAAAAGAGAAACCAAAACAATATTTCGATCGACGAAGAGGATTCGTTTCTTCTCAACACGTTAGAAAGCGACACCTATTTTGATGGCGACGAAGCACAAAAACTCCTCCAGAAAGCTATCCTTACACTTCCTGATAAACAGCGGCTTGTATTTCAAATGAAATATTTTGAAGAGCTGAAGTACGACGAGATTTCCGACATCGTCGGCACGTCAGTTGGGGCCCTGAAAGCCTCCTACCATCACGCCACCAAAAAAATCGAAAAGTTTTTAAGTGAACCTCGTTAAACCTTTTATCTATCGTTAAGTCTACTCATCAGTCTACGCAGCGCAAAAATGAAAGGTATGGAAACTAAATTTAACAAATTAAAGGAGATAGACAAAGGAAACCCTTTTACAGTACCCGAAAATTATTTCGCGCAATTCAACGAAGAAATAATGAATCGCTTGCCAGAAAAGGAGTATGTGCCCCCTCGGCAAGTATCTTTATGGGATAAAGTAAAGCCGTGGGTTTACATGGCAGCCATGTTCGTGGGGCTCTATATCACTATTAATTTTCTCACTAAAGACGCGGGAGAATCATTTTCGGCGCAACAAGACAACCCACAGCCCCAGACAATTTCGACGAATGTACCTTCCACCAACTACTGGTCTAACGTTCATATCACAGAGGAAGAGTTTTACCAGTATCTGGAGGAGCAGTTAGTAGATGAAGGTTACTACGACTACATGTATAATCAGCTATATTTGAACTAAAGAAACGTACCGTATATTTTATAATACAGGATTGATGATGAGAAAGAGTATTATTTTACTTTGTTGTGTTCTGTTGTTTCCCGCGTACACGTTCACGCTATCGGCCCAAAAACAGAATAACCGCCGAATGAATATGCAAGAGTTTGAAAAAAGAAAAATGGAATATATTCAAAAAGAGGCGGGACTTACACCAGCTGAGGCCAACAAATATTTTCCACTGAACAACGAACTCACGCAGAAGAAATTCGAGCTTCATAAACGGCACAGAGAAAAAATACAGCGCATTAAAGAAAATAGCAACATTTCCGACGAAGAGTACCGGAAACTGTTGGAGAACGACGTAGATATAAAAGTTAAGGAGGCCACCTTGGATAAAGAGTATGCCACCAAGTTTGAGAAGGTGCTCACGCCCGAGAAGCTATTCAAAGCGCAACAGGCAGAACGGGATTTCATGCAGATAGAGGTAACAAAGTTCCGACAAGGAACCAATCGGCAAGGAACCAACCGACGAGGATCTAATCGACAGGATACAAATCAATAACTTTCACGAAAGAATCAAGCCAATAAGTACCATGAATAGTCGATCCTTGGCTTGCAACATATAAAAGAGGCTGTCTCAAAAGTTAGATTGAGGCAGCTTTTTTTATAAACTAATGCATTCACTTCTTGTTATACAAAGAAGGGATCATCGATATACCGCGTGGGTATCTATCCCTAAACGACAACCTTTAAAAAAGAGAAAAATGGAACGACTCCAATTTAAAATCGAAATCAATGCCCCTGCCCGAAAAGTGTACCGGGCCATGTTGGGCTTAGACGATAAAGCCACGTACGAGCATTGGGCCTCCGCGTTTGGCCCTTCCTCCACGTACGAGGGAGAGTGGCATACAAGCAACAAGATATATTTCGTGGGTACCGATGAAAATGGCCGCCGGGGCGGGATGATCTCCAAAGTGGCAGTGCATGTGCCGGAGGAATTCGTGTCGCTACAGAACGTGGGCTTCATTGATGGCGATAACGAGATTACCACGGGGCCTGAAGTAGAGGCGTGGCTGGATGGTCATGAGAACTACCGCTTCGTGGAAGAGTCAGGGCGCACGACGCTCATGGTAGAGGTCGAAGTCCCGGACGATCATGTACGTTTTTTCAAGGATACCTACCCGGTAGGATTGGATAGATTGAAGCGACTCGTCGAAAAATAAAAACCGGTATCGCGTCATACACCTGACGCGATACCGGGTTTTATTTCTTTGTGGAGTTGGAGGGACTCGAACCCTCGTCCAAACGAGGAAGCAATCTGCTTTCTACATGCTTAGCTTTATTTTAATTGTCGGGAAAGAGCGCGACTAAAGCCATCATACTCGATCCGTATCTTCTTTAGTTTCGGAAAGGAGCCGAAGCCTCCCCTATCCTATCTCCGATTTGCCTGCACCACCTGATCGGAACGCTTCGAAGCCACAGCTTCCGGGTGATGTCTTGCTCCGCCACCTAGTGACGGAATTAAGCGTTAACCTACTGTACTTCGGTTACGCGGCAAGAGCGTAATTGTTATTGCCAGTTAAAGATTTGACGTTTGAGATTAAAGTGCAAACCGACAACGCACTGCATGCTTACAAACCTCTTCTAC
>JAAYTC010000075.1 GCA_012518155.1 Bacteroidales bacterium
TCTTCGAGCCGTAGAGAAGGATGAAAAACTGGAAAAAGCAATCGTGAATGTCCGGAACCTGGTGGTAGCGAATGAAAAACGACTGGTTAACGGGGATAACGAGGAGGTGGCATCGCTCTTTTCTGAACTCTTTGACTCGGTACGGGGAAGCGATAAGCTACCTTGGTTTTTTACTCAAAAAATTTCACGGATCGAGAATTGCCTCAACGCGTGCAGCGATTTGGAGAAGAGTTATTTTTACCGGTTTACCCGCTTTATTTCACGGGAGCTGTACCACCAAAAAATCGGCGATATCACACGGGAGACACCCACCGGGGTCGCTTCGCTGTGGAACAGCACGTTTCAAGAACGTGCCGAGGCACTGGATGTTCTTTTTGATCTCTCTATACTGCACGTTGAAGATGCCGGGAGTGGACTGGCCGTACGTTTTTCTCGCGGAGAGAACGGCTTGGTAAATTTCCGGGAGGGGGATATCTGTATTGTTTACCCGCGCGAGGGGGAGAAGGATACGGTGTTGAATCAACAGATATTGAAAGGAAGTATTGCCGCGATAACTCCCAACGAGGTGGTAGTACGCTTCCGGTATAAGCAGAAGAATCGCCGCTACTTCGATGAAAATCGACTGTGGGCGATCGAGCACGACGCGCTGGACTCCTCCTGCACCAGCATGTACAAAGGGTTGTTCGCGTTCATGGAAGCCCCCAAGCAAAAGAGGGATCTGCTGTTGGGGCTTAAAGCACCCCGCACTCTCACTGAAAGCTATCCTATAAGCAAAGACAGGGCTTTCCTGATGGAGAAAACCTCTCCGTCGACTTTCACTGAAAGCCATCCAATGGAGAACGAGGAGATGCCCTATCCCGAAAACATAATAGCCGCGGCAAGACGTGCGAAGGACTATTTCCTGATCGTGGGGCCGCCGGGTACCGGCAAAACATCGATCTTCGCACGGCGGCTGATAGAGACCTATCACGCGGAACCGGAGACCAATATTATGGTGTTGGCCTATACCAACCGGGCGGTAGACGAGCTTTGTGAGGCGATACATGCAGGGCTTGGCAACAGCAACGGGGAATGTGACGCGTACATCCGGGTGGGGAGTGAACTCTCCTGCGCCGCTCCTTACCGTCGGCGCCTTCTACAACAGATCGCGGAGCATGCCGACGACCGGCAGTCGCTGCTCGCGGAGATCGACCGCACCCGCGTTTTTGTCTCCACCCTGGCTTCCATCAACGGGCGGATGGAGCTCTTCGCGTTGAAGCGTTTCCATGTGGCGATCATCGATGAGGCGTCGCAGATCCTGGAGCCACAGATCATCGGCCTATTGCCTCGGTTCGATCGGTTCGTGATGATAGGCGACCATCATCAACTATCGACCATCGTCCTACAAGATCGTGAGCAGTCCGACACCGGAGATCCGCTCTTGCAACAGATAGGTATTACCGACTGCCGGGATTCACTTTTCGAGCGGTTGATACGCCGCTGCCTGGAGAAAGAGTGGCATCATGCCCACGTGCAACTTACCCGCCAAGGAAGAATGCACGAGGAGATCGCCGCGTTCCCCGCTACTCGTTTCTATCCAAAGGGACTCTCTATTGTCAACGAGTGGCAGTCGGGATCTTGGTCCTTAACCACCCGGTCGGAACACCCGTTGCACCGCTTGGTAGCGAAAGAGCGTACCGCGTTTATCTCTACTGAACAGCTCGTCTTCTCCGCGGCTCACACGCCAAACCACACGGAGGCCAACTCATTAGACACCTCCATGTTAAACACCTCCGTGTTAGGAACTTTCATGGCAACAGCCCTTGCAAAAAAGCCGCGTTCCACGAAAATCAACGAAGTCGAGGCCGAGGTAATTGCACGGCTCGTGCAAGCACTCTCCGAAGTATACGAAGAAAACGAAAGGCCCTTTAACGGCGCATCGATTGGTATCATCGCGCCCTACCGCAACCAGATAGCGATGATTCGTCAAAAGTTACAACAAAGCGGGTTGCCGGCGGCCGGGGAAATCATGATTGAAACAGTAGAACGTTTTCAGGGGAGCCAGTGCGACGTGATCCTCATGTCGTTCTGCGTAAACGTGCCGGAGCAGATGGAGTACCTCTGCAACATGAACCGGGAAGGGACAGTGGACAGGAAACTAAACGTGGCCATCACCCGCGCCCGGCAGCAGCTCTTTTTAGTGGGCAACGCCCGCATCCTTCGTGCGCATCCCGTGTATGCCCTCCTCCTCGACCATTATCGGGACAAAACAGTTATTCCAGAAACTCCTTTCGAGCCATTTAATCACCATGGAGGGTGACTATCTTGGATGCAAATCTCGTACATATTTCAATTTACTTGATTCGTTTTCTTTTTTATTATCCGGTTGTTTTGTAATTTTGCATTCGCAAATTGTCTTATGGTGTAATGGTAGCACAACAGATTCTGGTCCTGTTTGTCCAAGTTCGAATCTTGGTAAGACAACAAATTCGCAAAGCAACTACCTGGATATAATACAGTTGCTTTTTATTTTTTTAGCTCTAACACGAATACTTAATGGGACATTTTCCTAACCATCGGCCTATGCGATGGATTCACCACTTTACATTAAGAATCAGCAAATGGTAATAATATGGAGCCTATTGACCGGATAAAAGTAACGTTGGTTGAGAAACAAAAGACAGGAAAGTGATGTTGGAAAAAGGAAGCAGCCATGAGTGACAATAAAGGAAATATTATTATTTATCAAACCGAAGACGGGAATACCCGTATCGATGTAAAAATAGAGCATGAAACCGTATGGCTATCACAAGAACAAATGGCTGTTCTATTTGGTAAAGGAAGAAGTACTATAACAGAACATATCGGCAATATCTTCAAAGAAGGAGAATTAAACGAAAAACTGGTGTGTCGGGAATTCCGACATACCACTCAACACGGCGCAATAGAAGGGAAAACACAAGAGAAAGCAGTAAAACATTACAATCTTGATGTGATAATATCTGTAGGCTATCGAGTAAAATCGTATCAAGGTACGCAATTTAGAATTTGGGCGACAGAACGCCTAAAAGAGTATATTATAAAAGGGTTCACAATGGACGATGAGCGTCTGAAACAATTGGGCGGTGGACAATATTGGAAAGAACTGCTCGATCGTATCCGTGATATTCGTTCTTCCGAAAAAGTAATGTACCGTCAGGTGCTTGACCTTTACGCCACAAGCGTGGATTACGATCCGAAGTCGGACATATCGATCAAATTTTTCAAGATTGTGCAAAACAAGCTACATTTTGCCGCACATGGACATACCGCTGCTGAAGTTATTTACAAGCGGGCTGATTCCGATAAACCATTTATGGGTTTAACCACATTTTCCGGGGAATTACCCACAGCCAAAGATATATCGGTTGCTAAAAACTATCTCACAGCCGATGAACTCAAAATACTCAACAATCTCGTTTCCGGATATTTCGACTTTGCCGAAATTCAAGCCATGCGCCAAAACCCGATGTATATGTCGGATTATGTACAGCAGTTAGACAATATTCTCTCTTCCACCGGTGAAAAGCTTTTAACGGATGCCGGACAAATCAGTCACCAACAAGCAATGGATAAAGCTAAGGATGAATATAGAAAATACCAGGCAAAAACGATTTCACCCGTAGAACAGGCATATTTAGACACGATTAAAATGTTACAAAAGAAGGCAAAGAAGAAGGGAGAGGAAGAGTAACCTCGTCACTCACATACAGATTGTTGCTGTCATAATCATTTGGTTTTTATTGTCCCATACTAAGATTGTTATTAGATAGTTCAACTTGTAGTTTTACTTTTGCTTTCAAAGCTGTAAATACTTTTAGTAACGTATTCATAGTTACATTGCCTGCATTGTTCTCAAGTCGTGAAATCTGAGCTTTCTGAACACCAATAAGTTTACCTAATTCTTCTTGTGTCAAATTACGTTCTTGACGGGTTTGCTTAATGGCTTTTCCGATTAAATCCATTTGGAGTTCATATTCAAAAAGGTCTCGCTCGGGTGTTCCTTCTTTCCCGATAAGCTTATCCTGCACTTCGTCTAATGTATATGTTTTCATCTCTTTTTGTTTTTTACTTGTTTGTCTTCAAAATATTTTACACGACTTTTTACTGCTTTTTGAATTTCGTAATCGGGGACTTTACTTTGCTTTTTAATAAACCCGTGAGTAGAAATTACAAGAGTGCTTGTAGTGGAAGTTTTATCCCAAAAGGCGAGAAGCCGATATTGCAATCCTTGATACAGCGTTCTAAACTCCCAAATATCGTCTATCAGTTTTTTGAAAAGTTCAGAGTTATATCCTATCTGAGCTTTACGAATGTTGAAAAGTATTTTCTCATAGTGTTTCCGCTCCAAACCCTTCAGGAATTCGAAGGCTTCATCCAGAAATATAATTTCAAAAAATTTATCCATTCGATGATTACTTTAGCCGATACAAAGATAGCAGAAAGTTTCGCTATGATGAAACTTTTTTGCGGTTTTTATGACATAATGTAATCGTTTTGAATGTATGAGACTAAATGGGGAGTAATTTAGATGTTAGCTTTAGTTGCAAACACTTCACTGGTGTAACGCAAGAAGAAATAGAATCAGAACGGGTAGCCGATGGCGAAGTGAAACGCGAAGTCGCGCCGGAAGTTGGGCTTGAAGATCGTCCACCGGGAACCTTCGGGTAGGCCGGGATTGTGTGCTTTCATACCGCCATCCACACGGATTAACAAGAAGTTAAGGTCGAACCGAACGCCCACACCGTACGCGACGGCCAGCTCTTTGTAGAAGCTGTTCCATTCAAACAGGCCCCCCGGCTGCTCCTCGTAATCCTTGATGGTCCATATATTTCCCGCGTCAACAAAACCGGCGAGCTCGATCAAGCGAGTCACCTTTCGCCGGAACTCCAAGCTGAAGTCCAGTTTCACGTCCCCGACCCTACTGCCAAAATCGGAGCCCGTGGAGTCGCGATCGTAGGTACCCGGCCCTAACGTCCGGGTGCTCCACCCTCTAACGCTGTTCGCTCCCCCCCCGAAATAGCGCTTCTCGAAGGGCAATACAATGGAGTTGCCATAAGGATAGGCCACCCCGACAGCTAAACGGGCGGCAATCGTGTTTTTATCGTCGAACACGTACATGGGTGCAAACTCGAAATCTCCACGGACGTATTCTGAATAGGGAATCTTGAAAAAGGTCTCTCGCCCATTCTCGCTTTCACCAGCACCCAAGCCCGTCGCTATACGTGGGAGCCATCCCGCCACTTCGATTCCCGCGCGTAGACGGAACGGCACTTCCGGCATGCTTCTACGGGCGATACGGCTATAGTTGGTGTAGGTGAGGTTGTATGCCGAGCGGACAATCAGCTGTTCATCGTAACTGTACCGCAGGATGGGATTGACATCTTCATTCAAGTAGAGCGAATCGAATCGAGCAGAGTGCCAAGGCATGCGCACGTAGGTGATCCCCACCGGTTCCAGCACGTTTTGTAGCCGCCAGTCGAAGGAGGACCATTGGAAACGGCTGGCAAGGTTAAAGAACTGTCGCAGGTACTCGGGGCGGCTTTGGAAGTTAACCCCCGTGGAAAACTCCGTCGACGCGGAGGGTTGATCCCTTAACCGGTTCATTCCCCAAGGCAAGAGTAATTGCGGGATCGAAAGAAAAACCTCGCCCCCGTACTCGTAATAGCTATTGTCGAGCAAGTTAAGGTCGTCCGTCGTCCGGATAAACTCG
The DNA here is from genome assembly GCA_012518155.1 of Bacteroidales bacterium. GTDB lineage: Bacteria > Bacteroidota > Bacteroidia > Bacteroidales > Dysgonomonadaceae > Proteiniphilum. The sequence continues at coordinate 5,732 of JAAYTC010000075.1, forward strand.
TACGCGGCGTTCACCTGTACACGGAAGGTCTCCCCTCCTTTAAAGAAGTTTCGATGTTCATACGTTACGTTGCTGGCCACTCCCAGATCGCCCGCGGAGTTGGTGCCGTCAATCCCGAACTGCATGTAGTGCATATTGCCCGGGTAAAGGGTCACGCGGGTATCCAGAAAACTGGAGTCGTTCCGAACTACCGGCGTGAGGTTAATGGCGGTCTGGTTGATCGGCCCCATGCCGTTCATAGAGGCATAGGTCCTTTCAACGATCCGTTCGGAGTAGAGCCTTCCGGGCCGTACGAACGTGTTGTAGTAGATAGCCTTGGGCAGCAAGAAAGGATCCTCCTCGGAGATAATCTGCAACCCGCGGTACTCGGTGGTATCTAAGTGAGAACGGCGGGTAGAATCTTTCAAAACTGCCTCGTCCACCCCGTTGATCACCGTTACCCGTCCAATGTTGTATCGTTCGTGCCGGCTGGTATCGGTAGGATTGTTGAGCGCGAGGGTGATGTCCACCTGATGGTCGCCCACCGTGGTATCGGCCAGAAAATAAAAATTCTCATTCAAGAAATTATAATAGCCTCGGTTTCGTAGCAGGTTGGTCATATTCTCCCTTCCATCCTCCAGTACCGAAAGATCGAAGATATCCCCCTCTTTCATGAGTTCGAGGCGACCGCTATTGGTTAAAATATTATGGATGGTGGTGTCAACCGAACGGATGGTGTCGTTAAAGACACGGATACGATGGGGCTGGTTCCCCGTGATATCGTAGGCTACGTTCGCTTTTTTATCCTCTTTCACCACGGTCGTGTCGACCTCCGCGTTGAGGTATCCCTTGTTATTGAGGTGCAAACGGATCTGTTCGGCAGAGATGGTAGCCAACTGCTCGTTATAGAGCACGGGCGGCTCCCCGTACTTCAGGAGTTGCCGGTTCAACCAAGTAGAATCGTTATCGGGGATATTATACATGTGAAGCTTCCACTTTCCCACGATCGGGATCGAGGAGTTAGGGCGTTGACGCAAATAGGGCCGTAGATCGGATGCCCCGATGCCCCTCACGTCGGAGTGTATATCCACCTTATTGAGAAGGTAGCTCCCCTCGGGTACTTTCTTGGTTACATCGCAACTCACGAGTAGAAGCAGCGAAAGCAAGAGGAGTATATGTTTATTTTTCCTACTATTCATCTTCTCTGGGTCTTACAAACCTGAAATCGAAAAGGTCTCTCACCGATTGCCCTTCCTTGGTCACCATGAAACCTATTCCTTGGGTGGTCGGAGCCCGACGATAGAACCGTTCATTGGCCCGGTTAAAGGCACGAAACATCAACCAGTTGTTTATATCGTACTCCATATCAAACTCCCCCATGAACGCTTGCTGCGTGGCCATCATGCTATTGTCGCCGTAGCTTAAATTGGTGGAAATACGCAACCGGTTATTGAGCAAGCGCGTAGAAACATCCACTCCCATTCGCACGTTGTCGAAGGTTCCATCCACCGATTCTAAGTTGGTACTTATGGACCAGTTATCTCTCAACGCGCTCGTGAAGAGGGCATCCAATCCCCTCGATAATGTATTGGCCGCGAACTTGGTAAACACGGAGGAGCCGAAGTTGAGATCCGGCGATCCTTCGGATGGGATAAAGCTGCCCGTGGTAGCCAAGTACGCGAACTGTAGAATTTTTGTCTCTTCGGTGTTGATAAAGCTATTCACACGCTGTTGAATATCGCTGGAACTTTCGGGCAGTTCGATATCATACTGCAAATCCATCCCTTGGAGGTCGCCCCGTATTTGTAGCAGCGCGTTTACCGGAACTCGCGTATTGGCCAGTTCTGTCGCGAACGTGGGGCTCAACGCGGTTAAATCGGCCCTCACCGGCAAGTAGGCGGTGATATTGAATTGGGTATTCAGGGGATCGCCCGCCATGGTCAAGCGACTCCCCTCGCGGATGGTAAAGTCGATGGCACGCAGGTTCTGTAGGTTGTAATGAAACTTCCCCTCGTCAATCACGTAATCCCCGTAAAGACGCACGGGCGGCGTGGATTTGGAGTTAAAGTTTATACTCAACTCTCCTTCCCCATTTATCTCCAACGCGTTACCGGTAGTCGGATCAAGAACAACCCCCGCCGTCAACAGTGGATTTAAATCCACCGTGGCACGCATCACGATAGGAATTCCCGAAGAGACGCGTCGGCTGGCCTGATTGGCTGGATCTTCCATCCTACGCAAGAAACTGAGCGAGTCGTCCGTGGGTGTATTAATATATATTATGCCGCTGTATTCCGTGGCTCTCGCGGTTTGTGGGAGCACCACCGTTACTTCCGACAAACTTTCGGTAGTTATATTTCCATCGCCATAGATCCCCGCCGGAGAACCGGTTACGTTCAAGTCACCCGATAAGCGGAGAGAACCATACGCCATCAGATCGGTACGATTTTCGTTGTTCAGCAACATAAAATCGTCCAGCTTTATGGACGCGTTGTAAGCCATTCGTCCAAAATTGGTATGCGAGAGGGTCACGTTCAACGTGGCTGTTCGATTGTTTTGATCCCGAATCACCAAGTTGTCTAATCCCACGTTGTCTCTTCCAATCTGGATGGTGTCAGAGAGGTGGTAGGTGACGTTGGTATACGCCACTTTTAACAGTCCCTCGTTGATGCCTATCCATCCCTCCGCGATGGGTTCGGAGAGGCTTCCTCCAATATGCACGTTAGAGTTTAAATGGCCGGACAGGTCACTGAATATACTGGTTGTAAGAGGTTGTATCGCGTTCAGTCCAAAATTATCCACCGTGAAGTTGACATCCATCGGCAAAGGGCTGCCCTCACCGGTAGGCACGTATCCTTTAATCTCGAGGTTTCGTTCCCCCCCGTTCATCAGGTAGGCATTCAGGTTCAGGCCCGAATAGAGCTGATCCCAGCTCCCTTCGATGCGCAGCGTCCCGATCGTGTCGTTGTAAACCGTGATATTCTCTATCCGCAGGTCCTCGGTCCGAATCATGGGTGTCTCCAATGCCTGTCGCACGAAGATTTCCCCATTGAGCGACCCGTAGAAATTGGACACGTTAAACGCCGCGAGGATGTTGGCTATCTCCGTGTTATTGAAATAAAGCCGTATATTATCCGCCTCGCTCTTGGATGCCACCCCCTCGATTCCGAGGAGCAACATCTCCGACTCGCGAATACCGAAATTGCGAATCGTGATCCGGTCTTTCCGGTAAACGATAGTCGCGTCATTGAAGTCGGCCCTCTTATCGTTGAATTGTGCCGACGTGGGATGGATTCGAATATCGATGCCTAACTCTTGATCATAGTCCCGCAGGAGCCCCATACCGATTAACAGTTCTCCGTTCGACCGCGTATTGGTCTGCTGAAGTTCAAAATTGAGGCGGTTGATCACCGAATCGTTCGCCGCTTCGCTGTGCAGTCGCACGTTTACATGGCCATTGGATTGCACCAGGTAACTGTTGAGATCCAGGTCGATGCCACTCTCTTCACTTGAGAGATCCAGCTTCGTTTCCCGCACATCGTTATTCCCGAACATCAGCCTCGGCACATGGGCTTGTACCCGTAAAGGTTGATCACTGTCCGTTTTCATATGACCCGTGATGGTGGCATGTTCCACGTTATAAAAAGGAAGGGAGAACGCGTAGGATATATCCTCGGTATTTTTCACGAGCAGGTTAAACTGAAAGTCGTTCCGACCGGGATCCGAAGCGGCATCCGATACGGCATCCGGCAAGTCCACCTCCTCTGCGTCCGTTCCTGCACCTGTGTCCGCTCCTGCACCCGGGTCCGGGCCATGATTGTTCAGACTTGACTCACCAAGTAGGTCGTCCCAGGTCGGCGGCACCCCCACATTCGTCACGTGGGCATACCAGCTCTCGGCATCGGCTCCCCCGTGTGACTCGGTGAGCAATCCTTCATTTGGATCTACCAATGAAGGCAAATGCGGCCGCAACGCTTGCATCAACTCTTTACCCATCGTCGTAAAATAGTACTCCCCCGTGATCTCCCCTTCGAGGAGCGACGACATGATCTCGATCTTTTTCCCTTCCCCTTCGTCGGCCAGTGCCTGCATGTAGATAGGACCCGGGTTATAGTAGAAACTACTATCGGTCAACGCTGTCTGGTCGATCACGAGAGTCCCTACCAGATCATCCACCGTACTACCGGCAAATTGGGCGTCGATCCGGGTCGAAAGCGAAGGAGCCTGCCATCCCTCCATCATCACGAAGGGCCTCAGGTCCAATCGTTCAATATCTCCCTCCACTTCGAACCGCAACTCCTCGCCGAAACCGACTCCCGCCACCAAGTCCAATTTATTCAACTCGGTATCAGTGGTGACGGTCGCGTCTACCCGTGTGCCGGCATAAGTGCCATTGAAATAGAGATCGTAATAGGGATATTCTTTATAGGAGGTGAGTTCGATATTTCCATCAGCAGTAACCGTCACACCGCCTCCTTGTTCAATGGTCACCCCGGCAGTGGCGCTCATCGTGGAGTTCCCTACACCGGCGTTCTCCCCTATAATACTGGCTACAATGATGTCGTTCGCTCGAACAGGCCCTTCGAAACGCAACAACTTAAACTGGTTCGTGATTCTCCCTCTGCCATTGAGTGCCACATCCCCCTGTTCGGTATCCACGGCTATATTGTAATTGAAGTTGGGAAGCTTGCCCGCCGCGGTGAGCCTCATCGTCATGTCACCCAACGCCATCAGTTGTGGTGGGGAAGAGTACGCGGGCGCGCCTACACGAATCAGCGATTCCAGGTCCAGCTGCGAAACCGCGAGGCTGCGGATGCGAACGTTCAGGTCGCTCGCCTCCAGATCACTGTAGTCCCCGATCGAACCGTCAATTTCAAAGCGGGTATCGGCCCCGTACTGAAAGTTGATATGGTTGAGCGTGGCTTGAGGCAGGGTACCTTCGGCATTTAGATCGAATGATATCGGCTTATCGAGGTGATCGAATCGGGACGAGAAGAGCGCGATATCGGCCGGATCTACCCGATCGCTTTGCACGGTAGCTCCCACCTCTTTGGTCGCCCTGTCGTAGAAGGCATCCCTCACCGCTACTTCGGTTTGATTCACTTCGAGATCTACCCGATCGCTCTCCATGCGTGTCCCTTCCGAACGGAAATGGGCGGTGAGGCCGTGCAGATGAATAGCGCCGTTATTTTCCAAGAGGGTTAGCCTCTTCACCTCCGCCTCCATATCCTCCATGCTCAAAAAATCAACACTTCCTCGGAAATTAAAACCGGTTGCATCTACATGGCTCGCGTTGAACCTCCCGGGAGTGAGGGGTACGGAATGAATATGATAGCTGAGTTGGCCGTTCTCCAAGCGTATATCTTCGGCCGCGATTCGCCACGGCTTTTTATCTTTTTGAACGATGGTGGTATCCTTTTCGCCGGCGAAAGAATCGATAATAAATTGAAAGTTAAAAGGATCATCTGGGGATGCCCGATGCACGTTGGCCACGAAATCTTTCATGCTCAACGAGACAACCGAGACCCTGTTTCTCAATAAATCGAAAGGCAGGATACGGGTAGTGATGCTGCCCGTGTAAAGAAGGGTATCTTGTTGTTGGTCCTCCACGTAAAGCCCGTTCAGTTCCACCCGGTTAAAGAGTCGGATCCGGACGCCATCGAGCGATACGCGGGTATCGATAATGGGTTGGATTTTCTTTAAAGCGAAGTCCGCCGCCCGTGTTTGTACCGCGGGAATACTAAAAAGCAGGAAAAGCACGATATTCAGCAGTACGATTCCGGCGACGATGTAAACGAGTATACGAGCGACTTTTGCAACCAAATCAGTTTAAACGAATTTAATGATCGATCGAGGATTTTTTACTGATGCAATGATACGAAAAAAAAGAGGAAACTGGTGTGTCAACGCGCTTTATTTAACCAAAAAGCAGGGTTATTTGTGGTTTTTCCACAATAAAGAGCCATCGCCATAACTGAGGAAGCGAAAATCATTTTCCAACGCGAACCGGTAGATCGTACGCCACTCATCACCTACAAAGGCAGATACCAGCAACAGAAGCGTGCTCTGTGGTTGATGAAAGTTTGTGATCAAGGCATCGGGAAAATGAAACCGGTAACCGGGAGCAATCATCAACCGGGTGGCAGCCGTAAGTCGCTGTTCCCCGGTTCGATCCAAGTATCTCAGGATAGCTTCCAATGCTTGTTTTGGCGCGATGGGGCTGCTTTCGTCGTAGGGTTCCCACTGCTCTACGTTGAATAGGGAGGGAGAGAAATCCGGTTGCTCATTCAGTTTTTTGCCAATATAGTACAAGCTTTCGATGGTACGTGCAGAGGTGGTCCCCACGGCAACCACCTTCCCGGGATGGTCATATAACGTTTGGATCGTCGTCAAGGGAATCGAGATGAATTCGGTATGCATCTCGTGTGCCTCCATGGTGGGCGCCTTCACCGGTTTAAAGGTGCCGGCCCCCACGTGGAGTGTAACCTCCGCCGTCTTAATCCCTTTGTGGCGGAGGCGATCCATCAATCCCGGGGTGAAGTGCAATCCCGCCGTGGGCGCGGCTACCGACCCTTCCACTTGGGAATAGACGGTTTGATACGTCTCGTCGTCACTCGCTTCCGCCGGCCGGTTGAGGTAAGGGGGAATGGGCAATTTACCCGCTGCATCCAGCAGTTCAGAGAAAGTTACCCGCTCGTCATTCCATGAAAACGCTACTACCGCTTCCCCTCCCGTTGTACCGACCTTGTCCGCACGCAGTATAACCACGCCCCCTTCCAGGGGAAGCTGCATTTCAAGCGTTTCCTCCTTCCATCGCCTCGCGTTTCCAATCAAGCAATTCCAAGTACAACGTTGCCGCTGTTGAAAATTGAGCACGTAATCACCGGGTTCCCGCGGGGAGAGGCAAAACACCTCAATACGAGCCCCTGTAGCTTTCTGAAAAATTAGGCGTGCATGAATCACTTTGGTATTATTGAAAACCATTAGACTATCCGGCGGTAAGTGATCCCCCAACCCGGCAAATCGATCCACGGTAATCCGGTCGCCTTGGTATAGCAATAGTTTCGACTCATCCCTATCGCGAAGCGGATACTTGGCGATTTTTTTATCCGGGAGAAGGTAATCGAAACGAGCGATCCGCAATTGCTGTATATCGGCTTTTTTCATTATTTTTACGAGCGAAAAAACGATTTTCGTATTTATTAATGCATTTATTCCGCAAAATTAGTCAACTTTGCACCAGATGACAAAAATATTTGCCCTGTAGACAGCTGTTACCGGAAAATAACTTCGGGCAAAAGAAAGGATATTCAATAAAATGAGAACATTATCAGTAGGTGATACTGTCCGCTTCCTCAACACGGTGGGTGGTGGAAGAGTAAAAGGTTTCCAAAGCAAACAGATCGTGATCGTGGAGGACGAACATGGCTTCGACCTGCCGGTGCTTATCTCGGAGTGCGTGGTGGTAGAACCGGCGGACACGCTTATGTCGAGTGCAGAAAAGAATTCGTCCGAAGAATCTTTTGGCGATACCGCGAAAGCAGGTGCCGCGATCGACCGAACAGGAATACCCAAAGAGGTCGTTCAACACGAGCGGGAAGCAACTACCAACAGCAGTGAAGTGTATCGCCCGGAAGAGACTCTCGAAGGAGAACAACTCACGGCCTGTCTGGCATATTTGCCCATGGAGATCAAGAACCTCTCCTCCACCTCGTATGAATGCTATTTCGTGAACGACAGCAATTACTATCTCTACTTCAACTACATGAGTCGAGAGAACAACTCATGGAAAAGCCGATACACCGGCCTTGTGGAGCCGAATACAAAGATCTTCATCGAGGAGTTCGACAAGGCATTGCTGAACGACATCGAAAAGGTGGCCGTGCAGTTTATTGCCTTCAAGCAGGAGAAGCCGTTCCGGTTTAAAAACCCGTGCTCCGTGGAACTTCGCGTCGACACGGTGAAGTTTTACAAGCTCCATAGTTTCCGAGAGAACGACTACTTCGAAGAGGACGCGCTCATCTACTACGTGATCCAGGAAGATATACCCGAAAAAGAGCTGCTGGTTTCGGCCGGTGACCTGGAACAGGCGATCAAAGAGAAACGGAGGGCAGGCCGGCCGGCAAGGCGTCAACGGATTGAAAAGCCGAAGAAAGATCCAATCATAGAGGTGGATTTACATATCAACCAGTTGCTGGATACAACAGCCGGAATGGACAACACGGCTATCTTGGAGTATCAATTGAAAGTGTTCAATGACACGATGAAAGGACACCTTCGACGCAAGCACCAAAAGATAGTTTTTATCCATGGGAAAGGTGATGGGGTACTGCGCAACGCCCTCGTTAAAGAACTGAAGAAAAATTATCCCTCCTGTTACTATCAGGATGCCTCTTTTCAAGAGTATGGATATGGTGCCACCATGGTAACGATCAAGTAAATTAATGATTAAACAAGCATATGAAAAAAGTATTTTCAATCCTTATCGTGGCCCTGTTATTCACCGGCTGCGATGTAATGAACCGGATCGGGGGAGCTTACCAGCTTTCTCAAAGTGAATATCGGTATCATTCGTTGAACAATATCCAGTTAGCCGGAATAAACCTGGGGAACGCATCCAGTATATCGGTCTCTAACTTGGCCTCTATTGCCACGGTGCTCGCCGGCGGGTCCATCCGACAGACCATCCCGTTTAGCATGACGCTGAACATGGACGTGACCAATCCCAACAGTTCGGCAGCGTTCCTTGATGCACTGGATTACGCGATCCTGATCAACGAGATGGAATTCGTGGAAGGCAAGATGGATGTACCCATCCGCATCGATCCCGGGCAAACCAGTATGGTTTCTATCCCGGTAAGCCTGGACCTGAAAAGCCTGATCAACCGATACTCACAAGAGCGGGTCACCAACGAGATGAGTGCATTCCTGGGGATCACACCCAACAAAACATCGGTAACCGTGAAATTGTGGCCCAAGCTAACAGTGGGTAACTCGCTCATTAAAGTGCCGACCGCGATCCCGGTGGTCTTTAATTTCGGCGGAAAGCAATAACCTCCTTACTCAAGGAACCCGGGGCACGGTTTTTAGTTGTTCTCCACTCTCTGTAAAAATCATTATCTTCGCGTATTAATTTTTAGAACGATGCAAAAACCTTCCATACCCAAAGGTACACGGGATTTTTCGCCGGAAGAGATGGCGAAACGAAACTATATTTTTGACACAATCAAAGAGGTATACCGCCTCCATGGGTTCCAACAGATTGAAACACCGGCCATGGAGAACCTCTCTACCCTGCTGGGAAAGTACGGGGAAGAGGGGGACCGGCTGCTGTTTAAGGTGCTTAATTCAGGTAATTTCCTGTCCGGCCTAAACTCCGAAGACCTTGCCGAAGGCAACTCGGCGAAGAGCGCCCATAAAATATCGGACAAAGGGCTGCGGTATGACCTCACCGTCCCCTTCGCGCGTTACGTGGTAATGCACCGGAACGAGGTCACCTTTCCTTTCAAACGATACCAGATACAACCGGTATGGCGGGCCGACCGGCCACAAAAAGGGCGTTACCGCGAATTCTTCCAATGCGATGCCGACATCGTGGGATCCGATTCGCTGCTGAACGAGGTGGAGCTGGTGCAGATGATCGACGAAGTATTCTCGCGGTTAGGCATCCGTGTATCGATAAAATTAAACAATCGGAAAATCCTCTCCGGCATCGCGGAGGTGATCGGCGAAGCAGATAAAATCACCGCGATTACCGTGGCCATCGATAAGCTCGATAAAATAGGAGGCGAAAAGGTGAACGAGGAGCTGGCCGGAAGAGGGATCGCGAGGGAGGCAATCGATAAACTGCAGCCCATACTATACTTGAGTGGTAACGCCACAGAAAAACTGGAGCAGCTTAAAGAGATTCTGGCCTCCTCGGAAATGGGACTCCAAGGAATCACGGAGACGGAGTATATTTTTCATAAGGCCGAGCGACTTTCGTTGAGGAACGAACTGGAATTGGACCTCACGCTGGCAAGGGGATTGAATTACTACACCGGGGCCATCATAGAGGTGAAAGCACTCGACGCGGAGATCGGGAGCATCGCCGGGGGGGGCAGGTACGACAACCTGACCGGTATCTTTGGACTGCCCGATGTATCGGGCGTGGGCATCTCGTTCGGTGCCGACCGGGTGTACGACGTGCTGAATCAACTGGAACTGTTCCCGAAAAACTTCGACCACGCGACGGACCTCCTGTTCGTTAACTTTGGTGAGAAGGAGGCGGACTGGCTCTTGCCCATCATGAACAGGCTACGGCAAGAGGGAATCCGTTGTGAACTCTATCCCGATTCTGCCAAAATGAAGAAACAGATGACTTACGCCAATAACAACCGCATCCCCTTCGTGGCACTCGTGGGCGAGAAGGAGATCAACGAGGAGGCAATCAGCGTGCGGAACATGGAGAAGGGCGAACAGAAATACTTCCCTACCCGTGACATCGAGCTGTTGGTAAAAGAGATAAAAGAGGCTTCCGAATGCTCTCGATAGAAAACCTCACCGTGCAATTTGGTGGCTTCACGCTGCTCGACCGGATCTCGTTCGTACTGAATCGGAACGAGCGGGTGGCTCTCACCGGTAAGAACGGAGCGGGAAAATCGACCCTCCTTAAGATTATGGCAGGAATACAGCCTCCCAGTAGTGGAATTGTCTCGATCCCTAAAGAGGCTTCCATAGGCTACCTCCCGCAGCAGATGACGCTGAGCGACAACCTTACCGTACGGGAAGAGGCGTCCCTCGCGTTCGCCCACCTGCAGCGGATGGAGCAGGAGATGGAGCAATTGCACCGGGAGATGGCAGAGCGCACCGATTACGAGTCGGACGCGTACCACGCGATTATTCAACGGGCGGCAGATCTCCAAGAGCACCTTCAGGTTTCCGGGATCCATAACTTTGAAGCGGAGGTGGAAAAAACATTGACGGGGCTGGGCTTCCAACGGAGCGATTTCGAGCGACCGACGAAGGAGTTCAGCGGCGGATGGCGCATGCGGATCGAGCTGGCAAAACTGCTGCTGCAAGCACCCGACGTGCTGCTGCTGGACGAGCCGACCAA
>JAAYTC010000076.1 GCA_012518155.1 Bacteroidales bacterium
AATCTTCGTCGATCTCGAGCAGTGTTCGAAGGTAATCCTTCATCTCGGTCTCGTACAATAGCGTGTCGACCAGCCGTGCCGCGACCAACGATTCAGCGGGTTGCAACATCGGGAGCGTGTCTGCAAGCGAGTCTATCTCCATTTCCGTGAGCGAGCGTGCGTTGGCAAAATCTCTCCGCAGGAAGCTCCAAGCATCGTTCAGGTAAGCAGTAATCTGCTCCCTATTTTCGTTACTCATTTCGTTTTGGGTGAAAGGTTCCACGGCCGATTTGTACGTACCCACTTTAAAAATCTGCATCTCTATTCCAAGCTTGTCTAATGCATCCTTGAAGAAGATGGGAGTGGAGGAGAGGCCATGCAGGTCGAGCATTCCCTGCGGATTCAATACTATTTTGTCAGCCACGGAAGCTAAATAGTACCCTCCTTGGGTATAGGTGTCAGCATACGCGACAATAAACTTGCCGCTCTCTTTGAAGCTTTCAAGTTCATGTCGAATCTCCGCCAAAGTGGCCAGTGAAGCCGAAAATACGCGTGAATCCAAGTAGATGCCTTTTATGTTGTCTTCGCTTTTAGCTTTGCGGATGGCACTTATAATGTCATTCAGCCCCATCGCGGAGGGTTGATCCGGAGTAATCATCGACGTAAAGGGGTCCTCTTCCGGTGTGCGTTCGGTTATCGGGGCGTTGAGGCGCAAATTAAGCACCGAGTTGTCTTGGAGTACAAACTTCTCGGACGACAGTGAGCCAACAAACGAGCCCATGGCTCCGAAAAATAATACCATTACAACCAAAGAAAGCAGGATGTTCGCGATAACGAATCCCAACGCGGATGCGAGCACGATTTTTAAAAAATCTTTCATACCAGTTTTCTAATTAATTTGATAGGACAAAAATAAATAAAAAACAGATACACTGCAATTTAAAATATACATTCTTTAAATCTATTTACTTGGTTGTTTTTTTAGTTGGTCGTATATTTGATGGGTCAAAAAATAAAGAGATGGTAATAATCCGTGGCGGTTTATCTTAAAAAAGAATAAATACGGATAAATCGATGCTGCCGATGCAGCGTTTTCTTTTATTATCCATCTATATAATGAACTGCGATGTAAACATGGATGATTCGCGACTGATAATAGCATGTAAGAAACAGGATCGTGATGCTCAAAGGATATTGTACGAGCGATATGCTCCTACAATGATGGGGGTATGTTTACGCTATTGCAGAGACGAAGAGTCCGCGAGAGACCTTCTGCACGACGGATTTATCCGTGCGTTTACGCATATAGGCTCCTATTCGGGAAAGGGTTCTTTTGAAGGCTGGTTGAGAAGAATTTTCGTGAACTTGGCACTGGAAGATTACCGAAAGGAGAAGCAGAAACTGAGATTTATGGAAGAGTACGGCTACTTGCAAACGAACGAATCGGATATTCCAGAGGATGATATGCTTGATATAGACGATATTCCACGGGAAGAGGTGCTCGAAATGATCAAAAGCCTCCCACCGGGTTACAGGGCCGTGTTTAATATGTTTATTTTTGAAGAGATGTCACATAAAGAGATCGCCATCGAACTAGGCATTAATGAAGCAGCTTCACGCTCGCAATTTTACAGGGCAAAAACCCTGTTGCAGAAAAAAATTTCAGCCATCCTAACTGAAAACGAAAAAAGGCACGTACAATGAGTTCTGATAACGATATAAGGAAACAATTTCAAAAGAAGTTCAGCGACTTCAGGGCTGAGGTTCCAACTGATGGTTGGGATCGCTTGAATGAGGCGCTGAATGAGGCTAAGGTAGTACCACTGCCTCGCAAAAACTGGCGCTACATCGCCTCTTCCGCGGCAGCAGTGCTCTTGTTAATCGTCGGCAGCTTACTGTATATGCAACGCCAAGGTGATCAGGTTGAAGTGTTATTGACTGATTCAGCTGTTTCCGACTCTACCCCCATGTTGCCTCTTGCACCGGCAGCCGATCCGGTGCTTGCCGCGAACGAAGCCACTTATCGTGAGGTTGATGAAGTGGTTAAGGCTGTATCGGTTGAACCCGATAAAGAAGCAGGCTTACTTTATTTGGATCAAACTTCTCCAACTACCAGAATTGCCGTGAATAGTCCATCTTCCTGCGAAAGGATGACGGAAGCTACTTCCGAATTGGATTCCCCAAACCTAAATCGTATATCCACACCTTTCGCCTATACGTCGCGAGAAGAAAAGTTTTTTGCTGACGGGGGTGAACAGCAGAAACATCGAGAGCCTATTTTATTAGCGGTAAGTGGACGAGGTGGGCTGAACTCTTATCAACAGACAGTTAATACGCCTATGACGCTTCGAAGCGCGCAAGATCCTCCCGATTCATCCGAGGAGCCTCGCAAAAACTTCTTAACCCCACAGAGCGCAGCTAAAAACGTTTCACAAATGGAGCACGACCAACCGGTTTCTTTCGGCGTCACCGTCTCGAGAGAAATTATCGATGACCTTTATATAGAAACAGGGCTCGTGTACAGTTATCTCTACTCCCGAGTAAGAAATGCTAACGCTAACTTTCAGGTGCAGGAAACCCAGCGCCTCCATTATATAGGAATACCATTGAATTTAAACTATAACATTGTCTCGCTGAGCAGGTTTAACGTGTACGCTTCGGTGGGAGGAACGATTGAGAAAGATTTATATGGAGATTTCCGAAGAGCCGGGTCCGGCGAGGCCGTGGGCTTGAATAGCCGATCGGAGGAGATGGAAATTAATAAAATAACTCAATCAAATCCCCAAATATCGGTTAACGCCGGTATCGGTGTCTCTTATCCCATTTACAATCGGTTGAGGCTATACGGTAAAATTGGTGGAGCTTATTACTTTGACGCGAAAAACGAACATAAAACTATCTACTCCGACCGAAAAATTGTTATGGATCTGAATGTCGGCTTGAGATATGAATTTTAATATTAATCCAAAATAGAACATTAGAAATGAAAAAAGTTATTGTGTTAATGAGCATGGCTGCTTTACTGCTGACTTCATGCCTTGAAGACGGTAGCGATCATTTTACAGAGGGGGCATATGTTTATATCGCCGAGTCTGGAATGATTCCCTACGGAGTAACCCACACGGGGAGGCTGATCACTTCATCAGAAATGCTGTTGATGGACCCCGGTTCAATTTATGGCATCGCGTATAGCTGGCAAGAAGAGTCCGGTATGCAGGAACTGTCCTTGAGTGAGCAGGCTGCTTATAAGGTGGCGATACTCGGAGACCCCTTCAAGTTGAACCAGCAGTATGGGCTTGATATAGCTGATACGCCTCCAATAGAAGAAGTTGAAGATGGTTTCGTGGCTATCCCTTCTCCCTCGAACGCTGAAATTGTACAACAAATATATCCCGGTTTTGAAATTTCGATGGGAGATAACTGGGTATTCGAATATGGGTATAAAGCCCGAGAGGGAGATACTGCAGTTGTTAGGTTCACGCTAAACGAAGAGGAGTCGAACGTTGAAAACAATCAAGCTGTTCTCGATATGCACTTGGACGTGGAAAAAGCAGGTGACGAGAGCAAGCAACTTGAAACCAGAATAGAGGCAATGGCACTCAATATGGCTAGCTTGCGTAGCATGTTTCAGACTTCGAATACACAAGATGTAAAAGTTAAGATCAAATACTACCGCGATACGGGAGTTTCCGGTGATACGCGAATAGAACCCACTCACCAAGATTACGTTTTACGTTATAGCGGTGAGTAGACTTTTTCGTGTACCCAATCAATATAAAGGCAGCAACGTGAAATGAACGTTGCTGCTTTTTTTGACGCGTCGTGTTACAGCCACCGCTTGGGGTTACTCGTGCGAATACAAAAAAAACATGTACCTTTGCAGTTCAGAATCAAGAAGGAATGTGGAGAGATATTTTTGTTGTAATGGCACAGTTACTGGTCGCCCCACACGTGGGTTGGAGAGAGATTAAAAAAGAGCGAAAAACAACCCATGACTTTCTGTATCGCTACCTGCATCCTGTGTTTGGTGTTATCGCGCTCGCCTCTTTTGTAGGGGGACTGTGGATTGTTCGCGATGGGAACTTGGAATTCGCGCTCAAAAGATCCATCGTGAGTGTTGTAGCCGTATACGGGGGATACTTTTTGGCTTCGTATATCTTAAACGAAACTGCCGTTCATTTTGGTATAGAAAAAAATGTTTCTCGTTTGCGAAAGTTTGTCGGCTTCGCGTCGGTGGTGGTATATTTATTGTATCTGCTCACCCCTTTCTTGAACAATTTCTTAATAATATGGCTGTTGGCTCTCTATACGGTCCACGTGGCAAATACCGGGGCAACGCTCTATTTACAGGTGCCCGAAGAGAAAAAAATTAGCTTTTCTCTATTGGCGTCGGCTTTAATTGTCTTTATTCCGCTCGCTATTCAATTACTTTTTTCAACTCTGATGAATTAATGAAACAACCAACTGTAAACATACGAAATAAACGAGCCACGTTCGATTATGAACTGTTGGAGACATTCACGGCCGGTATTGTCCTTACCGGTACGGAGATTAAATCGATCCGGCTAGGAAAGGCAAGCCTCGTGGATACCTACTGCATGTTCGAAAAAGGCGAATTGTGGGTGCGCAATATGTATATTGCCGAGTATTTTTATGGTACCTATAATAACCATTCCGCGCGCAGGGACCGTAAGCTGCTTCTTAATAGAAATGAATTGCGTAAGGTGTTGAGGTTGACGAAAGAAACAGGTTTCACGATCATACCTGTTCGTATGTTTATCAACGAAAGAGGATTAGCCAAGGTGGTTATAGCCGTCGCCAAAGGAAAAAAAGAGTATGATAAAAGGCAATCGTTGAGAGAGAAAGAAGACAAGCGGGCTATGGATCGAATGTTTAAAAAATAGTAGGATCTTACCTGAACATTCAGCTTTGAAACCGATCGAGTATGTCTGAAACCGGTCGAACATAGTCATTCTCGTGAGAACCATTTTATGTTACAACTGTTCTTAGAGTGAATATTGGGTTATCATTTTTAAAGGATTAACTTCATGCAATTTCGTGACAAGATACTCTATCCGGCTTTTCGGAAGTCGGGCCCTACCACTTTGTGGTTACTAAAAATTATCTTGCCCATATCGTTATTGGTGCGATTTCTGGACTATTTTGGTGCGATTGGCCTGATGGCCGATTACCTGGATCCTCTGTTTAATTACATGGGACTCCCTGGGAGTACCGCCATCGTGTTTGTAACCAGTATTTTCTTGCCGCTGTACGCGCCTTTGGCAATCATTACCTCCATGTCCATTACATTGAGGGAGCTCACGATCTTGGCTCTTATGTGCCAAATAGCGCATAACCTGCCCGTGGAGAGCGCGGTACAGGCCCGAACAGGCACCACTTTTTGGGGAATGACCCTGCTGCGAATTGGAGCAAGCATCGCGACGGGAGTGGT
>JAAYTC010000011.1 GCA_012518155.1 Bacteroidales bacterium
ATCTGGTTTACCTTGGGACAGTTTTCCGAATATGGCGATAAATATTCCGGTGGGTTGGGTACTTATACAGCGAAACATATTCCATTAGCTATATATGCCCCGGAGGTTGAGAAAACTTTCTTCGTGTACGGGGGAATTGCTGAAGATCGCCGCTCAGACGCCGATAGCCCTACCCATAAACACGCGAGCTACGGGAATTACCTGTTATGTATGATTGGCAGTTACGATCATACCACGGGTATGGTAAGCAAGCCGACCGTTGTATACGATAAAAAGGGGGTGTTCGATCCCCACGATAATCCCTCTATCTCACTCGACTCGGATGGATATATATGGGTGTTCGTGAGCGGTAGAGGACGTGGTCGCCCCGGATTTATCTACAGGAGTAGCAAACCTTATAGCATCGATTCATTCGAACGGATGGCGGAGGATGAATTAACTTACCCGCAACCCAAATACGTGAAGGGTGAAGGCTTTTTACACCTCTTCACGAAATATACCGGGTACCGTTTACTTTACTTCAACACGAGTGTTGATGGGGTGAACTGGAGCCCGCATACCCAGCTGGCCGCGATGAAGCGAGAAGAAGACACGCGAGGTGGACATTACCAGATCAGCGGACAACTGGATAGCAAGGTCGTTTTCTTTTTTAATTGGCATCCTAATGGGAACGTGGATAGGCGTACCAACATCTACTATATGCAAACGACCGATTTCGGTAAAACATGGACCACGATCGAGGGTACGCCGTTGGATATTCCCGTAACAGAAATTGATGGGCCCACCTTGGTGAAAGAGTTTTTCAGCAAAGAGGAGAACGTTTACATCAAAGATGTGGCTTTCGATGAAGAGGGGAATCCCATGGCTCTTTACTTGTCGGGCACCGGGCATCAACCGGGCCCACGAAATGGATTGAAAGAGTGGTGCGTGATTCACTGGAACGGTAGCGAATGGGAAAATCACCCGATCACCACGTCCGACCATAATTACGATACAGGTAGTATATGGACCGACAACGAAAAGTGGACGGTAGTGATACCTTCCGAAAATAGTCCCCAGGAATGGGGAGGCGGTGGAGAGTTGGTGATCTGGCAAAGCGCTGATAAAGGGGAAACATGGATCAAGAAAAAACAGGTGACGAAGGCGAGTCCTCGTAACCATAACTACGTGCGCGAAGTGGTAAATGGGCACGATCCTTTTGTCTATTTTTGGGCAGATGGTAATCCCGACGAGCCCAGCCGGTCGAACCTCTACTTTGGCAACTTTCAGGGAGATGTATGGCAACTGCCGTACGAGATGAAGAGCAATCAAGAGAAACCCTTAAAAATCAA
Organism: Bacteroidales bacterium; assembly: GCA_012518155.1. Lineage (GTDB taxonomy): Bacteria > Bacteroidota > Bacteroidia > Bacteroidales > Dysgonomonadaceae > Proteiniphilum. Next base: position 1,332 of record JAAYTC010000011.1, read on the forward strand.
TTGAAATGAGAAAGTATAGACGATTTGCGTTCCTCCTTTTAATGATTGTCAGTTTCCGATCAGCATTGGCTCTACCTGCTGATTTTACCCTCGTCAAGGAGAGGGTGGTCGAGACCTTGATGAAAACCCCGGTGAACGATAGTTATATCGAGGGACTCGTGAAAGGGATCCGTCCCGATGGTACTTGGGCTGATATTAATTACGAGGATGTATCGAACGAGGGGTTTCAGCATAGCCGACATTCCGGCAACATGGTTGCGCTTGCTCGAGCATTCCAATTCCCCACATCCCGGTATTATCAAAGCAAACAAGTGAAGAAAACCATCGAGCAGGCACTCGCTCACTGGGTGGAACACGATTATATTTGTGATAACTGGTGGCACAACCAAATCGGAACCCCTGAAAACCTGGTAAATCTGATGTTGATCGTGGGGAGTGAGCTTCCTAAAGAACTGGTCGAGAAAGTTCAACCGATTATTGGACGGGCTCACGTGGATGCGCCGGGTGCACGACCCGGGGGCGACCGTATCAAGATAGCGGCTATTCAAGCGAAGAACATGTTGTTCACGGGCGATCGTCAAACGTTTAACGAGCTGATAAAAATAATTGAGAACGAGATAAAACAGGTTGAATGGATTGGAAGGGAGTACGGCTATACATATCGCCAGCACAACGGGGGATTCTCGCACGATTCACCTGCCGGAAGGGGAATCCAATACGGCTATAGTTTCCACCATAGGACCGATGGCGTGAACAACACGCTCTCGTACGGCTTGGGCTACGCGCATGCGTTTATTGAATGGGCCGTGTATACCGCGGGTACGGAGTACTCCTTTTCGGATCATAAAATCGAACAGTTGGTCGATTACTTTTTGGATGGAATTTGCAAAACGGCCGTTTACGGGAAATATCCCGATGCAGGAGAAAAAAATCGAGATGTCAGCCGCCGGGGAAGTCTACGGCCGTATAGTGCCAAAGCCGCGGAAGATCTTCTAAAAACGACAAATTACCGGGGCGATGAACTACAAGAAATAGCGAACCTTAGGAACAATTTTATTACCCGGCCCACGGTATCGCACGCGACCTTCTTTTGGAACACAGAACATTTTACTTACCAGCGTCCTGAATGGTTTACATCGGTGAGAATGTATTCTACGCGCACCCATAACATGGAGGTGGGTTACAATAGCGAAGGATTGCTGAACCATCACCGGGGCGATGGTACCAACCACGTTTCGCGCACGGGTGAAGAGTATTTTGATATATTCCCGGTGTTCGACTACCAAAAAGTACCAGGGGCTACCATAGTGCAGAAAAAGGAGCTACCACCACCGAAAGAAATTCAAAAACTAGGGCTCACCGATTTTGTCGGTGCTGTAACCGATGGAATATATGGGGCGGCCGCCTTTGATTTTAAAAGCCCGCACGACCCATTGATCGCTCGTAAATCGTGGTTCTTTTTCGACAACGAGTATGTTTGCCTGGGCACCGGAATTTCAAGCAGGCAACCACTTCCAGTGGCGACCACGCTTAACCAAACCCTCCTGAGAGGTGACGTGGTGGTTTCAGCGCGGGAGCATCGTTCGGTTATACCAAAAGGCGAAAAGCAGCTCGAAAAGGTGGACTGGGTTTTCCACGACAGCGTAGGCTACGTTTTCACGACACCTTCCACGATCAACCTAATGAACGACGAGGCAACCGGCTCCTGGTGGGATATAAGTAAGCAATCCAGTACACCCAGGGGGAGCGTCACGAAAGAGGTGTTCAAATTGTGGATTGATCACGGTAATAGGCCTTCCGATGCCGCGTACGAGTATATAGTGGTGCCGGCGACTTCGCTTGATAAATTGCAACAAAATATATCAAGGAACAGTATCGATGTTATTTCAAACACACCCGCGATCCAAGCGGTGATCAACAAGAGCCTCGGTATTTGCCAAGCGGTGTTCTACAAGGGAGGGGCGTTGGCCGTTACCGAGAATATCACGCTTGCCTGTGATCATCCGGGAATCGTGATGCTGCATATGGATGAGGGTGAAATTAAACGGATCTCCGTATCCGACCCCAATCGCGAGTTGACACGTTTTCATCTTTCTCTTTCAAGTAGAGTAGAAGGAAAAGGCGCGTATTTTCAAGCTGTATGGGACGCCAACGAGAGAGTATCGCGCGTGTGGATTGATTTACCGCGAGACAATTACGCGGGCTCCAGCGTTTCAGTTGAAGTTCAATAACTGTTGTTTAACACGAGTAACCCGGGGTGATAACTTTCACTTGAGGGCTCTACTATAAAACTGGTAATATGATCTCGAGAATTTTTTGTTGCATCGTTATTTCCTTGATGATAATGGGGAATATCTCCGCCCAGAATTGGCGTGAAATCAAGAGCGTGAGCGACGTGTGTAGTCACTACCCGAAAGAAATGGAAAAAATGCTTGAGGAATTTAACCTCAACTATCCCGGGATGGAGCGAGTAAAAGAGGCAAAAGCATCCGGGGATTTGGAGGAGGCCTGCCGGCAGCTCCTCGCGTATTACACGCGGAGCGATAACGCGGCACGTTTGAGAAGAGAGCAGCCGCGACAAAGCAATAGAACGGAAGCCTTGGCCGATACTATCCTGAAAAACGTTTTCGTGATTCAAAACGTGAGAGGGGAAGTGCCATGGGGTGATGATGGTCATCGCGACTGGTACTACAAGGGGCCGAACGACGATCACGAGTGGGCATGGTTATCCAACCGACATAGCCAGCTTTATAATGTGCTCGGCACCTACTTTAAAACCGGGAATCCTAAATACGCGATGTATATCGATGAGTTTTTACGGGACTTTATCATAAAAAGCATGCCCTACCCCGGCGTGAAAAGTCGCACTTCCGTATGGCGAGGACTGGAAGTACATGCTCGAGCGAAAAGGTGGACCGAAATCTTCTATGGTCTACTCAACAGCGACTACCTGCTGCCCGCCACACGCCTTTTAATGTTAAGCAGCCTAGCGGATCACGCGCATTACAACCGTAACTTTCACGCTGAAAATAATTGGCTCACGATGGAGATATCGGCGCTGGCTACCGTGGCCACTCATTTCCCGGAATATAAAAACTCGGCCGAGTGGTTTGACTACTCCGTAGAAGTGATGGTCGAGAGCATGAAAGGGCAGGTGTATCCCGATGGTGTGCAGACGGAGCTCACGTCGCATTACCACATAACCTCCTTGTCGAATTTCGAGCTTTTCAAGGACATCTGCGATCAAGTAAACCGGGAACTGCCGGAATACTACACGCGTACGATAATGGATATGAACGATTACTTGGCAAAGACCATGCGGCCGAACGGGACGGGGATACTGAATAACGATGGTGATTTGGATAATAACAGGAATAGAATTCTTAACGCAGCAGCTCGTCATGGCAAGAGCGATTGGGAATATATCGCTTCGAACGGCCAAAAAGGGGATAAACCCGTGGAGGGTCCTTCCTACTTTTTCCCCTGGGCAGGGCAATTGATTTCAAGAAGCGGATTCGATCCTGATGCACATTGGTCCTTTTTTGATATAGGGCCGTGGGGAAGCGGACACCAGCACAACGATAAACTGCATATCTCGATATCAGCCTACGGGCGTGATCTTTTGGTCGATGCCGGGAGGTTCGCTTACACGGGTGAAGTGGCTAAAAAGTTCAGGCCATACGCTACCGGGAGCCAGGGACATAACGTACTGTTAATTGATGGAAACGGGCAAGGCCCAGGACCGTTACTTTCTACCGAACCGGTGCCCGAAAATCAATGGTACATTTCCGATGGGTATGATTACGCGAAGGGATCGTTTAATTCATTCAAGAATACCGAAGGTGTGGTCAACCACACGCGTCACGTCTACTACTCACGAGGGGATTTTTGGGTGGTTATCGATGAAATTGCTACCGACCGTCCCCGGAAAATCGAAGCACTATGGCACTGGCATCCTTCGTGCATGGTGGCTCAAGATGGAGAAAGAGTTTTTACAGAAAATGATCGAGGTAACCTGCAAATTATCCCGTTAGGAGATCAAAAGAGGGAGATAACGTTCGTGAAGGGGCAAGAAACGCCGGAGATTCAAGGGTGGTATAGCCCCGCTTACAACGATTTCGAGCCGAATGTCACCTCCATCTTCACGTGGAGTATTGAATCGAACGATAGAATCGCGTGGGTGATCATCCCCTCTGAAAAGGTCGAAAAAGGTTTCAAGGCAGAAATGGTTGATGATTCTCTAAACGAGATTACCATCCGCGTGGTGAATAATAGAAATAAAGAATCGTTAGTAACGATACCTCTTAGCTTGGCAACCGTTATAGGATGTGGCCACTCAAAGCCGAATGTTCCGATAACAGGAGAGGAACAACATTTTATTATCGAAAGGGCGACCGCCTCCCTCGACAGTTTACCCGTAACCGTAACGGCAGAGGTGTGTGAACGGAGCGCGGGCAGCCTCAACGATTTTTATTCGGAAGGGGATTACTGGTGGCCGGACCCCGATAATCCCGAGGGCCCGTATATTCGGCGTGACGGGGAGACAAATCCCGACAATTTCACGTTTCACCGGCTGGCCATGATTCGATTGAGCCAGATCGTTGGAATGCAAACATCGGCCTACCTACTTACCGGGGAGCAAAAGTTCGCGGATGGTGTGGCAAAACATTTAGACGCTTGGTTCGTGAATCCCGATACAAGGATGAACCCAAGCATGAACTACGCGCAGGCTATTAAAGGACGGGTAACCGGAAGAGGAATCGGCATTATCGATGCCATTCACCTGATTGAGGTGGCCCGTTCGGTGGAGCTGTTGAGCAAGAACAGTGTTTTGCCCGAAAGGATAAGAGCAGGAACTATAGCATGGTTCAACGATTTCGTTACTTGGTTAACCACGCATCCTTACGGCATTGATGAAATGAACACCAAAAATAACCACGCTACCTGTTGGGTTATGCAGGTGGGGGCCTTTGCTCGCCTTACGGACAACGCGGAAGTGATGGAGTTATGTAGAAAACGCTTCAAGGAGGTGTTGTTGCCCGATCAAATGGCAGAGGATGGGTCCTTCCCGCTCGAACTGGAACGCACAAAACCCTATGGCTACTCGCTGTTCAACTTGGATGCTATGTTTACAACCGCTGAAATTCTTTCCGACGAGAGCAACGACCTTTACGCTTATACCACGACGGATGGGAAAAGTTTACTGTCAGGTGCTGAGTTCTTGTATCCGTACGTGAAGGACAAATCATCTTGGCCCTATGGCGAAGATGTGATGTACTGGGATGAGTGGCCGGTTCGACACCCTTTTTTATTATTCGCG
>JAAYTC010000077.1 GCA_012518155.1 Bacteroidales bacterium
ATGCTTCGTGCCCCGGCGTGTCTAAGAACGTGATCTTTCGCCCGTCGGAGAGTTGCACGTTGTACGCGCCAATATGTTGCGTGATACCACCGGCCTCTCCGGCGATCACGTTGGTACTGCGGATGCTGTCAAGCAGGGAGGTCTTCCCGTGATCCACGTGTCCCATTACCGTGACGATGGGGGGGCGGGGGATCAGATCTTCCGGCTGATCCTTCTCTTCGGCGATCGCCTCGATCACGTCGGCGCTCACGAACTGGGTTTTAAAACCGTACTCTTCTGCCACGAGATTGATGGTTTCCGCGTCAAGGCGTTGGTTGATAGCTACCATCACACCCAGGCTCATACACGTGGAAATCACGTTGGTAACCGGTACATCCATCATGTTGGCCAAGTCATTGGCTGTCACAAATTCGGTAAGCTGCAGTACGCGGCTCTCTCTCTCCTGTTGCTTCAGCTCCTCGCGTTGCCTGTGGGCACTGGCCTCTCTCTTCTCGCGGCGATACCTCGCACCCCCTTTCTTGCCTCTCTTTTCGGTGAGGCGAGCGAGGGTCTCTTTTACCTGCTTTTGAACATCTTCGTCGCTTACTTCGGTTTTAATTGGTTTACGGAGAGAGGATCGCCTGTCGCCCCTTGGCCCTTGGTTATAACTGCCCGGCTTATCGATATTTACCTTTCCGGAACGGATACGCCTACGTTTTTTCTTCTTACTGTCGTCGTCCGGTGTGCCGCCCTGTTTTTTCTTATCGTCAATGGCTTCCTTCTTCAACAGTTTAACCTTTTCCTCCTTCACCTTCTTGTTGTCGAGTGCTTTCTGCTCTCGCTCGAGGCGCTCCTTTTTTCGTTGTGCTCGTGACTTTCGAGGTGGACGGGTACGGTCGTTGATCGAGCTGAGGTCGATGGATCCCTTTACCACGATGTTCGATTCCAGCTTGTTTTTATTTAGCCGGAACACTTTATCCGAACGTGTTTTCTGTGAAGCCTTCTCGTCCGTTGCATCTTCTTGCTTTTCGGGTGTCTCCTCTTTACTTTTTTCTCCCGAGGGGGTTACATCAGCGACTTGTTCTTTGACACTTTCCGCGGATGTCTCCTTCATTTCTTCTTCGCCCGGTAGAGATGTTACATTTTCCGGTTTTGCTGATTCCAACTTTTTTGTTTTTATTTTTTCAGAAGCTTTTGGAAGCTCATTCTCTTTGGGCTTTTCAGCAATCGGCTCCTCGACAGTTGGTTTCTCGGCAGTTGGCTTCTCAATGATTTTTTTCGTTTTCTGATCTTCTGCTTCAACCGGGGCCTGCTTTTGCTCCTCTTTTATTTTGGGAGGCGTAGCCTCTTTTTTCGTTTCTTTCTGCTCCACTTCCGCTACCGGCTGCGTTTTCTTGACCTCTTCGATCTTTTCGGTTTTATCCTCTTTTTTTGTCGCGGGCTCAACCGGTGCAGGCTCGCTTTTCTTTTTGTTCAAGTTGTCCAGATCGATGCTGCCCACTACGTTAAATTGAGGCCTCATCTCTTTCGGAACCTTGGTCTCGATCGTCTCTCGCTCTGCTCTTTTCTTGGGGGCCTGGTCTTCAGGCAGCTCGTATCCCTCTATGGCAACGGTTTCTCGTTTTTCGTCGCGACGATGCATTTTTTCACGGGTCTCGGTGGCCTCTTTGCGAATGCTTTTGTCTTTACCGAATTCTTCGACAAGTATTTCGTACTGTTCATCCTCAATTTTAGCATTAGGATTTGCTTCTACTTCAATACCTTTCTTGTGCAGGAATTCAACAAGGCTGTTGATTCCCACGTTCAAATTTTTCGATACTTTTATTAGTCTAATGGGCATATATTTTTTCTATCCTTTACTCCTTTTTATGTTGTGAACAGTATTTGGCTACGATCCCTATTGCTTACTGCTGTCGTCGCTATCAGCTTCATTTACAGGGGTGTTTTCTGTTTCCTCTGTCGCGTCAAGCGTCTCTTCTTTTTCTTCAGTTTCATTGCCTTCATCACTATCTGATTCGGGCACAGCAACCACTTCCATCTCTTCGGTTTCGCTGACATCTTCAATGTCGATATCGTCGACATCATGAACCTCCTCGTCTTCAAACTCGAATCGAAGGATCGCCATCACCTCATCTACCGTAGATTCTTCAAGATCAGCTTCACGAATAATCCGTTCACGGCTGGTTTGAAGTACATTTTTGGCGGTGGAGCAGCCGATCTTTTTGAGCTGATCGATCACCCAACCATCGATTTCGTCGCGAAACTCGTCCAAGTAGATATCCTCCTCGTCAACGTCGTCGATATCACGAAATACCTCAATGTTGTATCCCGTAAGCATAGAAGCCAGTTTGATATTAGCTCCTCCTTTCCCGATAGCTAGTGATACCTCTTCGGGGTTCAGAAATACTTCAGTCCGTTGCTCCTCCTCCTTCACGGTGATGGAGTTGATACGGGCGGGACTTAACGCACGCTGAATAAAAAGCGTGGTATTATTCGTGTAGTTGATTACATCAATATTCTCGTTGCGAAGCTCACGGACGATGCCATGGATACGAAACCCTTTCATCCCCACGCAAGCACCTACCGGGTCGATGCGGTCGTCGTACGCCTCTACCGCTACCTTTGCACGCTCACCGGGAATACGAGCAATTCCCTTGATGGTAATTAGCCCGTCGGCAATCTCCGGAATCTCCTGCTCAAAGAGCCGCTCCAAAAAGACCGGTGATGTACGCGAAAGAATAATCCTCGGGTTATTGTTTTTATTTTCTACCCGTGCTACTACCGCGCGAACATGCTCTCCTTTGCGGAAAAAATCGCTCGGTATTTGTTCTGTCTTGGGCAATATAAGCTCGTTATGCTCATCGTCGAGCAGCAGCATCTCTTTTTTCCATACCTGGTACACTTCACCCGATACGATCTCTCCAACCTTCTCTTTGTAAGTGTTGAAAAGGTTGTCTTTCTCCAGTTCCAGAATCTTCGACGCGAGAGTTTGGCGAAGGTTGAGAATGGTGCGGCGCCCGAAATGCTCGAGCGAAACCTCATCGGTCACCTCTTCACCTACTTCGAAATCGTCGTCGATCTTTAGTGCTTCAGAGAGAGTAATCTCCAAGTTGGGATCTTCCAGTTCATCGTCTTCCACGATCACCCGGTTACGCCATATCTCCAAATCGCCCTTGTCGGGGTTGATGATGATGTCGTAATTTTCGTCGGTTCCGTTGGTTTTCGAAATCACGTTACGGAATGCTTCCTCAAGAACACTGATAAGGGTAGCTTTATCAATATTCTTCAGCTCGTTGAATTCCGAAAATGTATCTATGAGACTTATGGTTTCTTTCTTCTTGCCCATATGTTATTTGAATCTTATAAGATATTTTGTATACTTTACTTCATCGAACATGTAACGGACGCGATCCGTTACTTCCACTTTTCGTTTGGCACCTTCCGGTTTCACTTTTTTCGTGATGGAGAGGGTGAATCCTTCATTGTCCGACGATTCAAGGATGCCCGTGAGCTTTACACCCTTCTTGTTGAGCACCTCTACCTCTTCCCCTTCATGTTTCCTATACTGACGCGGTGTTTTGAAGGGCGACGTGAGCCCTACCGAGGTGACGGTCAATTCAAAATCTTCCGTATCCCGATCGAGGATCGATTCCAAGTGTCGGCTCAAGGCTGCACAGTCGTTAATGTCCACTCCCTCGTCGTTGTCGATCTCAATGGTGATCACGTTACCGCTGCCCACCAGAACATCCACCAAGTAGTTTGGCGAATCTTGCAAGTACGCCTCCGCGAGGTCGATGAGCGTTTTTTTATCGATCATTGGAATGAGAAAATGAATAAAATCTACCATGAATAAAAAAGGAAGCGGTGTTTCCTGCTTCCCCATTCATTTCGAGTACAAAGATATTGTTTTCAAACGGATTCACAAAATGTTTGCTCCTTTTTTTGCATCCCCCCGCGATGCGACTTAACACTCTTCTCCTTCAAATATCGTTGTTCGATTGAATATCTGCGTCGGGGGGGAGGATGGTTGTCTGTTTCTCTTCGGTGAGGGCAGCGATTTCTTTGTGCTCGCGAATGCGGGTAATGGCCTCTTCCGCGGCTTCTCCAATAATCACTCCAAATTCGTATAATTGGGTTATAATCAACCCTTCCGATCGTAGGTCGTCAGCAACCACGTACAGTTGATCGAGATAATATTCTTCTATTGTAATTACAACTCGTTTCATCTATTATCGATTGTACAATTAATTGAACCATTGGCTTATAAGGGTGCTTTGCAGAGGCCGGCTCCTACATCTTTACCGTTCAGGGGAAGAGGTTTGGCACCGGCCGTCAGCAGCTGTTCTATTTCGGCAGGGTCTGCGCCGGGATGTTTTTCGCGTAAAAGCGCGAGGATACCCGCCACGTGTGGTGTGGCCATGCTGGTTCCCGATAAGAGGCGGTACCTTGTCGGCATGGGGTAGGAGGAATAGATTTCGACCCCGGGCCCCGCGATGTCTACCTTCCCCGAAGGGTTAATTTCCCGGTTTGAGAAGTTGGCCACCTTCATCTCTTCATCGAGGGCCGCCACCGCCAGAATGGAAGGGCAGTCGGCGGGGCTTCCCACCGGGCTGAGTCGGTCCTCGGCGCGGTTGCTTTCGTTGCCGGCAGCGGCCACAAGAACGGCACCCCTTGAACGGGCAAACCGTGCCGCCCTTTCGTACGCGATATCATAGACTTGGCCGGGAAGCACGGGGGTGCCGAGTGATAAGGAGATTACCTTACATTCGTTTTTGGCAGCCCAGGTTATACCGTTGAGGACCCAAGATTGCGCGCCGCTACCGGAGTCACTCAATACTTTTCCCGCGAAGATATGGGCATGGGTGGCTACCCCATAGCGCAGCCTATTCTCGTTGCTGCTTCCACACGCTACACCAATGCAATGCGTGCCGTGCCCGTGTTGGTCCCGAACTGTTTCGTCGGGCACGAACGAAGAGGTGGTGATCATCCGCCCCTTGTAGTCGGGGTGATTAGTATCGAATCCGGTATCCAGTATAGCAACACGGACTCCCAGTCCGGTATATTTTGAATGGATAGCACCGCTCGCGCGAATGCCCCAAGTGGAAGGCTCTTCCAGTTCAACCGGGATATCGTCGGGCACATAAACCACTTTTTCGGGAGCGATAAAATAGTCGGTATCGAGCGTTTGCAGTATATACACCCGTTCATCTTCTACCCCCAGGAGGGTAATCCCCAACTCGTTGTATAAAAGGGCATCTGCTCCATGAATATTGTTCTCGTTAATTCCTTCTGTCGTGAAATCAGACGTCTCCGCCACCGTCAGTCCCCATTTCGACTCCAATATTTTTTTGGTCTCGCTTGGGCGGGTTTGGCCCTCCCGATGGATAAGAAAGTGCCGGCCGGTATAGCCGCATCCAATTATTGGAGGTTTCATTTTGTTGTAAATTTAGCCGTGATTCGATGAGCCCTGGGGCACGACCGACTCACTGTTGAATCAATTTGTCAAGAAACTTTTCGCCTATTGCTGGTATAACGTATTTTGATCCGGTATCATCGTCCCGGACTGTTTTTAATATTCCTTTATGCGCGAGCACGTTAAGCGAAGCGCGCGCTTCCGGCTGCAACACGCTTGTCACGGGCAGGTGGTAGCCGTGGCGTTTGACTGTTTCGAGGAACTCCTTCTCCTCGCGCGATAATCGGGAGTGGCTCAACTCCATTTTCAAACTGTTATCGGTAACCATCTCCCGCTCCTCGTCCCGATTGTCCACTCCCGATCGCCAGATCGCTATCTCGGCATCTTTTACACGGCTCTCTTCCATCATGGCGAAGAGGTTAGGGAGATAGAGGCGAGTGTAAAAATAGCCGATGATGAAGCCGGCAATAAAAAAGTAAAGGATAAGCGATATCAGTACCGGTTGGGCAAAATCGCAGTTCATCCGGGTACAATCGACTCGTAAGAGGATGCTATCGGCAATGCTTTGCAAGTGCGTGGGAATGCGCGTGATTTGCGTGAGAGTGATGCCGATGATGATCTTTGTAAGCCAGTCCGACACATCTTCCAGGTTAGTGTTGGGATGATATTTGATGCTTCGGTTGTAATTTTCACGCGGGTCGTATGCCCTGTTTAGCTTGGGAATTCCAAACAAAAAGCCGAGCACACCCCCGATCAATAACGACGCGAGAGAAATCAACACCAAAAGTGCCGTGAAATCACGGCCGAAACCGGCAAAGGCAACACAAACGATACAAGCGACAATACCGAGAAGTACCACCGTCACCGGAAAAACATGAATATATGCCGATACGCGTTTCATTCATGTGCAAGGTAATGCAAATTTGTGAATCTCACAAGATTGTGCTATTTTTTTTGAACCGGTACCTGTTTTGAAAAAGCAGTTTGAAAAATATTGTGTACTTTTGCTTTGTAAAACGGCTTTGCCGGATGGAATTCAAAAGAACATGATGGATATTTCAGAAAATCATACGATTATATACGATAAAAACGTGATCGACTTCGTGACTGTAGGAGTGGAGTTTTGCGCGTTCTTGGAAGAGGAGACGCAACTTACGCGCCGAGAGTGGATTGATAAGATGTTGAAGATCCTTCCCCTGTTATACGTGAAAGCCTCCTTATTACCGGAGACGGTTGCCATGCATCAAGAGGAGATAGCCACGTTCGTGAAGGAGGAGGACTATGCCCGTGTGGCACTTCGTGTGGAAGAGATGATGGGGGAGGAAAACACCTTTCTCGAGGTTTTCATGGAAGAGATGAAATACAGCGATACCCCTGTTTCGGCATTTGTTTCGGAATGCATTGCCGATATTTACCAAGATATCCGTGATCTTGTATCGATCTACCAGTTTGAATTAACCGAACAGATGAACGATGCCTTATACCGTTGCATGGAGCATTTTCATACCTACTGGGGACAGCGACTGGTGAACGTGCTGCGCCCCCTTCATGCTATAAATAGCAGGCAGTGGCAGGTATCTGATGAGGATGTTTTTAACGAGGAGGAGCCGTGGATCTAACAATAACGAAAGAGCAGATCGCGGAAATGACGATCGAGGCGTTCGAGGGCGATATCCACGTGATTGATCAACGAGAGCAAGTGGCAAAAGCAGTCTCTTACTTGTCAACATACCACACGCTCGGCTTCGATACAGAGACGAAGCCGGCCTTCAAACGGGGACAGGTGAACAAGGTCGCGCTGATGCAATTGGCCACCGAAAAGGAGTGCTATCTTTTCCGTTTAAACCGGATCGGATATCCTAAGGAATTGGAAGCGCTCGTGGCCGATCCCAAAATACGGAAAATTGGTTTGTCGTTGCGGGACGACTTTGCCGCTCTTCGTAAACGTTCCGGACAGACGCCTGTAAACTTTATCGACCTGCAGCCGTACGTTGATAAGTTTGGTATAGAGGTAAACAGCTTGCAGAAAATATACGCGTTGCTTTTTGGAAAAAAAATAGCCAAGAATCAACGCATCTCAAATTGGGAAGCTGCCGACTTGACTCCCGCTCAGCTCTCTTACGCGGCAATCGACGCATGGGCATGTCTGCGCATTTATAACCACTTGTCTCGCACCAACCCGCGGGAGTGGTTGAATAAAGAAGAGTGAACTAACTAGATTTTTTCAATAAAAAATGTATGCATTTATATAAAGAAATAGTGTTACGCCCCGGGAAAGAGGAATCGATAAAACGATTCCATCCTTGGATATTTTCCGGTGCCATCGCCTCGTTGCCCGAGGGGCTGAAGGAGGGCGATACTGTTCGCTTACTCTCTTCCGACAGAACGTTTCTGGGAGTAGGCCATTACCAGCCGAGCAGCATCGCTGTACGCATTATGTCGTTTCAAGACCAACGTGTTGATGCAAGCTATTACAAGCAGCAAATTTCCACGGCTTACGCGTTGCGCCTCCGCCTCCGCCTTATTCGAGACGATAACACGATTTATAGGTTAGTGCACGGAGAAGGGGATGGGTTACCCGGATTGATTATAGATATGTATGGAGTTACTGCCGTGGTGCAAGCTCACTCCGCGGGAATTCACTTCGATCGGGAACTGATCGTACAGGCTCTTCAAGAGGTGTATCCCCCCGAAAAATTAAAACATATCTACTATAAATCGGAAGGTACGTTGCCTTTCAAAGCGAATATAGAGGATACCGACGGCTACTTGTTCGGGGGAAAAGAGAGGGAAGAAACAGCCTTAGAGAATGGATTTCGCTTCCGAATTGACTGGGAGAAGGGACAGAAAACCGGTTTTTTTATTGACCAACGAGAGAATCGTTTACTCCTGGAGCAGTATGCTTCCGGCTGTACTGTACTAAATATGTTTAGTTATACCGGAGGATTTTCGGCCTACGCGCTCCGGGGAGGTGCGATTGCCGTTGATTCGGTGGATAGCTCGTCGAAAGCCTTATCGATCGGGGAAGAGAATGTGGCACTTAATTTTGGGAAAGACACGCGACACGCGTCTCATGCTGAAGATGCTTTTAAATTTCTTCGAGAGGTTCCGGATGGAAAATACGATTTGATGGTGCTTGACCCACCCGCGTTCGCTAAAAGAAGGGGGGCGACACGCAACGCGCTGCAAGGATATAAAAAACTAAACCTCGCGGCCATGAACAAGATCGCGAGTGGGGGAGTCCTTTTTACCTTTTCCTGCTCGCAGGCACTTACGAGAGATCAATTTCGTATGGCGGTATTTAGTGCCGCGGCTATTTCGGGGAGAAACGTTCGGCTGCTTCATCAACTAACACAGCCAGCAGATCACCCGATTAGTATGTATCATCCCGAAGGGGAATATTTGAAAGGATTGGTACTCTATATCGATTAGTGACACGAGAAATGACGTTTAAAATAGTTAAAGACGGTGTTTTTGGTTAAACTGTGCAAAATATGGCGATTTTTCTTCGAGAATGTATGGCGGGTATTGGAAAAACCGCTATATTTGCATCGTGTTTTTCATGGTATTAGATTTAAGGTTAACAATGAAGATTGGTTGTCGTGAGACAACCTTTCCTTTTTTATATACCTTCCATTCATAATATTCTTCGCGGCTTCCACTTCCAAATAACTATAATCGCGATTCCATTTTAGTCTCCGCCCCTTTATTGTTATTTTTGTAATTCCTACTTGAATAAAAACTATTTCGATGGAATTTATAACGTATATAGATATACCCACTACTGATCTGAATATTGATCATTCAACAGCTACGATGCTTCTCGGTTCCTGTTTCGCGAGTCGTGTAGGAAATAGGCTTCAGCAGCACAAATTCAATGTGGACGTAAATCCTTTCGGCATCTTATACAATCCCTTTTCTATTTCAGGAGCAATTAGAAGAGTTTTGCAACGGCGAGGTTTCACGGAAGCCGACCTTGTTAAACATCAGGGTATGTACCATAGTTTCATGCATCACGGTGACTTCTCTTCACCCGACAAGGAGGCGGCTTTGAAAAAAATTTCATCGCGTTTCGAACATGCCGCACGGGCTATCCGGGAGACGGATCTTTTTTTGATTACTTTCGGAACATCTCATGTGTACTGGAGAATGGAGAGCGGGGAGGTGGTAGCTAATTGCCATAAATTCCCGGAGGGCGAATTTCATAGAGCACGCTTAACTGTCGACGATATCGTGGAGGAATGGAATGAGCTGATCGGGATGTTGTTGGAGATTCGCCCTCACGCCAAACTCCTGTTTACAGTTAGTCCCATTAGGCACTGGAAAGATGGAGCACACGAGAACCAGTTGAGCAAATCGATTCTTCATTTGTCCATCGATAAGTTGCAGAGAAATTTTGCAGATCATGTCCAATACTTTCCTGCTTACGAATTGATGATCGATGAGTTGCGTGATTATCGCTTTTATGATGAGGATATGCTGCACCCGTCACCCGTTGCCGAAGAGTATATCTGGCAACGTTTCTCAGGCACCTTTTTCTCGGATCAAACCCGAGTTATAAATACCGAATGGGCTCGTATTCGCAAGTCGCTCGAACATCGCCCACTTCACCCGGATGGTGAAATGTACTCCCAATTTTTAAAAGACACACTGCTAAAGTTGGATACCTTTTCTAAAAAGTATCCCGCGATTTCATGCCAAGAGGAGAGAAATGAGCTTATCGCCAAGATAAACCGTCACACTAGTTGATCCGATATTGGTTGACCCCGATATTGGTACTGCAGTAATTTTGATATCTAGGGAAAATGATTTATTTTTAACGTAAAATGATCGAGATGAGCTATTCTATCCAAGATATATCTTCATTGTTGGGCATTTCACCTGCTCCTGTCCAGCCTGCGCGTATTTCAAGATTACTGACCGATAGCCGTAAGCTCACGAGTCCTTCCGAAACTCTTTTCGTCGCGCTGACCACGAAAAATAATGATGCCCATCTCTACGTTTCTGAACTCTATCACGCCGGGGTCCGTAATTTTTTGGTCTCAAAGATAATGCCAGAATGGCAGAACTTTCGAGACGCTAATTTTTTACATGTAAAGAACCCACTAGCTTCCCTACAGAAGATTGCCGCTCATCACCGTTCCCGGTTCGATATTCCCGTGATAGGTATCACGGGAAGTAATGGGAAGACCGTGGTAAAAGAGTGGCTCTACCAGCTGCTGGAGCAGGATTTCAATATCGTACGTTCGCCCAGAAGCTACAATTCGCAAATTGGTGTTCCACTTTCCGTGTGGCAACTCGACCCCACGAATGAACTTGCTGTTTTTGAGGCGGGCATATCACAGCCGGATGAAATGGAGTACTTAGAGCCGATTATCCGGCCCACGATTGGGGTATTGACCAAAATTGGAGAAGCTCACCAAGAAAACTTCAATTCGTTGCAGCAAAAATGCATGGAAAAACTGGAGCTGTTTGTTAACAGTAAAGTGTTGATTTTCGATGAGGACAACGATTTGGTCACAAGCTGTGTGGATAGGATGGTTCTTTCGCAAAAGGCGTTTTCGTGGTCCCGTAAAAACAGAGATGCCCACCTCTATATATCCAACATTGAAAAGAAGAGTGAATCTACACGAATCGAATACTCTTTCCTGAAGTTTGACTACGATTTTGAAATTCCTTTCACCGACGAAGCTTCGATCGAGAACGCGATTCATTGTTTAGCGGTGGCACTTTATTTACACGTGATACCAAAGGGTATCGCGGCACGAATGATGTCGCTCGAACCCGTGGCCATGCGTCTTGACGTGCGTCAAGGTAAAAGAGGTTGCCTCCTCATCAATGATAGTTACAATTCCGATTTTAATTCTATAAAAATTGCACTTGATTTTCAACAACAACGAAAAATGAACCGTCCTCTTAAGAAGACGGTAATTCTTTCCGATATCTTACAATCCGGGATAGCACCTCGCCCGCTTTACAAGAAAGTGGCCGGGTTGATGGAACAGAGTGAAATCCAACGACTGGTAGGAATTGGGCCCGATCTTACGAAGAATGCAGATCTTTTCACGACGCCGGAAAAGAACTTCTTCGAATCCACGGAAAAATTCATTGAATCGGAGATATGGAAAGATTTTAAAAACGAGTTGATTCTCTTGAAGGGTGCACGTAAGTATCACTTTGAACAAATCGGAACCTTGCTTGAGGATAGAATTCATGAAACCGTGTTAGAGGTGGATCTCGACGCGCTGGTTCATAACTTCAATTTTTATAAGTCACGCTTGGAGCCCGATGTTAAGATTACCTGCATGGTTAAGGCAAATGGATATGGCGCGGGCGCGGCCGAAATAGCCAAAACGCTCCAATATCATAGGTGCGATTACTTAGCGGTTGCCGTTACGGAGGAAGGGATCGCGTTAAGAAACGAAGGAATTTCCCTCCCTATCATCGTGCTAAACCCGGAGGTAGGGGGATTTGAAGAACTTTATAATTACAGCCTCGAGCCCGAGGTGTATAATTTTCGGATTCTGAAAGCCTTTATAAAGGATTCTGAAAGGCGTGCGATAACCAATTATCCCATGCATATAAAAGTAGATACAGGCATGCACCGCCTGGGTTTCCTGTCGGATGAGATAGCCGAAATGCTACAGTTGATTCGCTCTCAGAAGGGGCTCACGGCTCGATCGGTTTTTTCTCATTTGTCCGCGAGCGAGAGTTGGGTTTTTGATGAATTTACCCATCAGCAGATGGATACTTTCAAGAAAGTGTGCGACCAGATTGAAGAGGGGTTGGGATTCAAAGTTAATCGGCATATTCTCAATTCTGCCGGTATTGAGCGCTTCGCGAATAACCAGCACGATTTGGTTCGTTTGGGAATTGGCCTGTATGGAGTAAGTTCCAGTGGTTTGGAAGGGTTGAGGAACGTGTGCACGTTAAGAACGACCATCTTACAAATAAAACAGATCCGCTCAAACGAAACCGTGGGTTATGGAAGAAAGGAAAAACTAGAGAATGACGCGCGGATTGCTACCATTCGTTTTGGATACGCGGATGGATTAAATCGGCAGTTTGGGAATCGGAAAGGCAAAGTGCTTATTAACGGCCATTATGCTCCCATCGTGGGGAATGTTTGCATGGATCTTTGCATGGTCGACGTAACGGGTATCCCGGCCAACGAGGGGGATACAGCCGTGATATTCGGAGAAGGCCTTACGGTTATCGATCTCGCGGAAAGCATTGGAACAATACCGTATGAAATACTCACCTCGGTTTCTCCTCGAGTGAAAAGAATTTATATTAAAGAGTAAGGTCATTTGGTAGACATAGATAAAAAAATCCCGGCAACGATCGTTGCCGGGATTTTTTTATCTATTGGATTGGTTCCTATTACTCAACGAAGAATATAGCAACACGGTTCCAGTCGTTTTCTGCATATGGCTGTTCGGTATCACCCTTCCAGTCAATAGAGATACGATCGCTGCTGATTCCGTACTCGTTGATCAGAGCATCGGCAACCGCTCTTGCACGTCTTTCAGAAAGTGCGAAGTTGTATTCGGGCGTACCGGTTTGTCTGTCAGCGTAAGCTACGATATTAACTTTCGTGTCAGCGTTAGCGTTCAAGTATTCAGCCGTGTTGTGTACACTGATCTGTTGTCTTCTGTCGATTGTGGACGAATTGATGCGGAAGAATACTACGTTTGGTACGTATACACCTTCAGATACTACGGTCGGCTGTACTTCCGGGCACTCGGGGCAAGACTCCGGTCTTTGTCTGAGTTGCTCGTTTTCTGCACGCAGCCTGTTGATCTGGCTGTTAAGATCGTTGATCAGGTTATAGTCCATCAACTCGGCGGGAGTAAAGTCTTGTTTTCCACCCAAGCCAAATTTGATCCCTGCAGTACCGGTGAACATGCTGTCGTAGTCATAGTCGCCAGTAGTTCCAGTACCGTCAAACGACTCTTGCATTACCCTCCATCCCAGTTCAAGGAAGAGAGAAATGCTCTGGGAGAGCTTGAAATTGTTGATTAACCCCACGTTGTAGGTAAGGGTTTGGTTTTGGTGTTTAAACAGGTCGCCATCGGGATTGGGTTTCTTCCAGTCCTCGTCCAACCCGTACATGTAACCGATACCCAGGTAGGGTACAAGGCTATACACCCTGTCGGGGTTATAGCTGCCCCACGCGTTGATGATGTCGTACATTACATCGACATGGCCGCCTAACCAGTTCTGCTCGGGGCCGAAAGGTACATTGGCAACGTGTTTGATATGACCGCCGTCAATAACCAAACGAGTACCCCAGTTGGGAGAGTTCCAGCGTCCGATCTCCAGTTGGCCCATCCAGCCCAAACGATCCCCGAAGTTTGCATCGGCATCATTCTCGGCTTTAGTCATATAAAGGTTGGTTCCACCTCCAAGACCGATGTACCAGTTGTCACTTCCCTTGTTTTTCAGATACACTGTACCGTGAGAAACGTTTTGTACTTCTTGTGCACTTATGCTAAATGCAACAAGAGCAGAGAATAAAAGTAAACTAAACTTTTTCATAAATTTAAATTCTAATTAAACATTTTTTATTACAATAACTCGATATTTTGTCATGTCATCAGTGTACCCTGTGCTAGTACGCTTTTTAATAGTTTATGTATAACGTTTCCGTTTTAAAAATGTTCGGAAAAATTATCATAAATCCTTGACCGTATTCCCGAGTGTGAATCTACGTTTCTTGAATAAATACACTCTGGAGTGCAAATATAAAACTTAATTTTCACATAAACTCTTTTTTATGTAAAAAATCACCAAAAAAAGCGTCTTCGTTGCTATTTTCCACGATCTTTTGATCATTCACCGGTTTTGGGAAGGGAAAGCCTAGCCCAAATAGCTTTTCAATAGCTTGCTCCGGGAATCTTGCCTCAGCCTCCGAATGGCTTTTTCCTTTATTTGGCGTACCCGCTCTCGGGTTAATTGGAATTTATCACCAATCTCTTCCAGGGTCATCTCCTGGCATCCGATACCAAAGAACATTTTTATTATTTCACTCTCTCTCTCGGTAAGAGTAGATAATGCCCTGTCAATCTCTTTCTGGAGAGATTCATTGATCAGTGTTCGATCGGCTACAGGTGCATCATCATTCACCAGCACATCGAGGAGGCTGTTATCTTCCCCCTCCACGAAAGGAGCATCCATGGAAATATGGCGGCCGGAGACCTTAAGGGAATCGGTTACTTTTTCCACGGAGATATCCAGCTCTTTTGCCAATTCTTCGGCCGAAGGGCGGCGTTCGTTCTCCTGTTCAAATTTTTGGAATGCTTTGCTTATCTTGTTCAGCGAGCCCACCTGGTTGAGCGGAAGTCTTACGATTCGGGATTGCTCAGCGAGTGCCTGCAAGATGGATTGACGAATCCACCATACGGCATAGCTGATAAATTTAAATCCCCGGGTTTCGTCGAACTTTTCCGCGGCTTTTATCAATCCCAAGTTCCCCTCGTTGATCAGGTCGGGTAGGCTCAATCCTTGGTTTTGATACTGTTTGGCTACCGATACAACGAACCGGAGATTAGCCCTCGTGAGTTTTTCAAGGGCTTGACGATCGCCTTTTTTAATGGCTTGGGCCAGCTCTACTTCTTCCTCCACGGTGATCAGGTCTTCACGCCCGATCTCCTGGAGGTACTTGTCTAAAGAAGCGCTCTCCCTGTTCGTGATCGATTTTGTAATTTTTAATTGTCTCATTTATATATATCTAATACTACTATTTACTAATTATGGTTACTGTTCTCGGGAGCAAAATCGGGCATTATCTGTTACCCGCTCATGAATATTTTCGCTCCCCCTAAAAAACATATAACAAAGGAATTTGGCGTTTACCTAATTCCTTTGCTATAGAAACACTTATTAGGGTGCTTTTGTTACTTAAAAGTCGTAAATTAACCGTTATTAACGGCCAGTTTTACTGTTGCGACAGATCAATCGCGATGTACTGTGTTCTGCCGTTAGGATAAAAGCCCGCGACCAACAACACTTTGTCTTGCCGATTCCGTGTAGCAGCCACGATTTTGGTAAAATCATCCTCGCTATTTACGGGGCTATTATTCACTCGCATAATGATGAATCCTTTGTTAATCCCCTCTTTTCGGAAGAGCCCGTCGCTATCCACGCTGGCTACTTCAATACCGCTTGAAATACCCAGCTGCTTTTTTCGCTGGTCGGTAATGGTATTGAAGGTGACTCCCAGTGTATTTACCACGTCGGTACTACGCAGCACGTCGGTGCTTCCCTCTTCGTTTTTCAATTCCACGTTGAAGGTGCGTTCACTTCCGTCTCGTTCAATACTAACAGCCACCCTGTCACCCGGACGGTACCTGTTCAGTTGATTCTGTAACTCGGCAAATGTGCGGATAGGGATATTATTGATCGCGGTGATGAGGTCCCCGGTCTGTATTCCGGCTGCTTTAGCCGAACTTCTGTCAGAAAAGTCTTCCACCAGTACACCGTTTAAACGAGATAACTCATTGGCTCTTTCCGGATCTTCGCGTCGTATTCCCTCGATGTTTGCAACTTGTATGCCCAAGTAGGCGCGTTGTACGGCTCCATACTCTTTGAGGTCGGCCGCGATTTTGCCCGCGATAGAAATTGGAATAGCGAAGGCGTAACCGGTGAAATTGCCGGTTTGTGAATATATCGCGGTATTAATACCTACCAACTCACCCCGGGTGTTCACGAGGGCTCCCCCGCTATTACCAGGGTTTACAGCGGCATCAATCTGTATAAAAGATTGAATCCCGAGTCCTCCTCCCATCACATTTCCCCTGTTCTTAGCACTCACGATCCCCGCCGTAACAGTGGAAGTGAGATTGAACGGGTTTCCAACGGCCAGTACCCACTCACCTACTTGCAACGCGTCGGAATTTCCGAACGTGAGATAGGGGAAGTCATCCCCCTCGATCTTGAGCAAGGCCAAGTCGCTTTGAGAGTCGGTGCCCACTACTTTAGCAGTATATTCCCGATTGTCGTTGAGGGAGACCGAAACTTCGGTGGCTCGATCTACCACGTGATTGTTGGTTATGATATACCCGTCTTTAGAGATAATGACTCCCGAGCCGAATCCTACCTGCTCTCGGGGCTATGCAGGAGAGCGGTCGCCGAATCCAAAGAAGAAGTCGAACGGGTTAATATACTGTTGTTGCGTGATTGATTTTGTTTTCACGTGTACCACGCCATCAACTGAGCGGGCGGCAGCTTCCGTGAAATCAGGGTACCCTTCGGAGGTAGTAAGATTTGCCAAGACAACGTTCCTATCTTGATCGAATGAATTGGCGTATGCACGAATCTCTTGGGAGGAATCGTTTTCAGATACTCCGCTCAGGAAACGGTCGCTCTTGTTTATTGTGTTGTATCCCACCAGTGTAACCAGTGAACTGATTATAGCAACCAATACGATAAGAAGTACGTTTTTTGTTTTAGTTGTATTCATGCTTATTCTATTCTATTTTATGTTCATATGTAGCGAAGTGCTCGACATGCATCGGCATTCGCTGATTCGCAACAAATATAACGCAAATAGCGTACAAATATTTCCCGTGAAGATCTGCTTTTAACACTTTTAACGCAACTGTTTCGGTGATTAACCCGATTTAACCCCTTGAGCGGCTTGATCCGGCTATATAGTGACAAATTGGCGTGTTGCGGGTTGGAGGTGTCAAAAAACTCCTCGGTTCCTGCGATTCGCGTATAGCCTGAAACGTTGGTTGATGATGGGTTGAACGACATCGAACCAGATGAGGTTCAAGTGATATCTTTTCCCATCGAATAACTGCCCGCTTTTGTTTATCGTGGCGAGCTGCACGAGAAACCTAGCAAGAAAAAGCAACAGAGAGACTCCGATGGCGATCGGGTTCGAACGAGTTACTCCATAGAGTAATAAAGCGACGAAAACCATGTAAAAGGCGTATCTAGACGCGGTTTCCCAGCCAAATAGATGCGCGGAAAAACCCTCGTACAGTTGTTTGGTATAGTTATATTTCGACTTGAGTGCTTTCCATGTCGAGAAGCTATCCACTATACCGGACTCCGTCATGCCGGCGGGCGATAGTACTACACCGGTTTTCTTTTTTCTGCCCACCCGGTTAATAAAGAGGTCATCTTCTCCGCCTTCGATATTCAGGACGGACGAGAATCCTTTCTGTTCAAAGAAAAGTGCTTTTTTGTAGGCCATGTTCCTACCTAATCCCATGAAAGGCTTTCCCGCGATCGCCATCGATAAAAACTTCAGATGATGCAGAAGGTTATCGTACCGGATAAATCGTCGTCCGGCTACTTTCTTTTCAACATGCAGGCGATTATAACCCAATACCACCTCATTTCCCTTTTGCGCGAACTCCTTGCCAAACTCTCTAAGCCATCGCGAAGAGCAAGGCCTGCAGTAGGCTTCCGTGAAAAGGAGTACATCGTAACGGGCTGCCTTAATGCCCAAAGTGAGGGCCAGTTTTTTTTCATTCACGGCATCGGCTCCATCCGGAACGTACGTGTGGTAAAGCCCGGTATACTTCTGTTCAGCCGCTTTCAACACCATGTCCGTTTCATCAGTAGAGCCACTATTTACCACTACCACTTCAAAGTTTGGGTAGTCCTGTTCTAAGATAAAGGGCAGGTTTTTCTCCAACTCTTCAGCGTCGTTTTTTGAGGTAATAATTACGGATACACCCGGAAGTTCCTCTTCCGCTATCAACTTATCCACTCTTTTTTTTTCGTACCTGTAGGGACGTTTATAAAAGGAGAGATAGAAAAAAAGTTGTAGAATGAATAACAGTAGCAAACTACCGTATAAAACCCATTCCACCGGAGTGAGATGGGGTATGAATGAAAAAAAGTGTGCCATTTCGTTGTCGTGTTACAGTAAGTCGGAATAATAAGCGGCCGGGATATCCCTGCAATTGTATCTTGAGGCCATGCTCTCCCCGTAAGCACCGGCAGAACGGATAGCTATCAAGTCGCCTCTCTTAGCCCGATTTATCGAACGCTGCTCGGCGAATACGTCACTCGACTCGCAGATGGGCCCTACCACGTCGTACGGCTCGTTTTGCTCAATTGAACTGAGGTTCTCGATATGGTGATACGCTTGGTAGAGTGCAGGCCGTATCAAGTCGGTCATCCCCCCGTCCACGATCAAGAAGTTTTTTTGAATTCCCTCTTTAACGAATAATACACGCGAAATAAGGGAGCCACAAGGAGCCACGATAGAGCGGCCTAGTTCGAAATAGATCTTTTGGCCGGGTTCGGGCATGAGGTGCTTTTTAAACAAACGGAAGTAGGCCTCAAAATCGGCCAAGGGGAAGTGGTTTGGGTGTTGATAATTGATTCCCAATCCTCCTCCCACGTTAAGGATAGGTAGGGCAATACCTTGTTCCAAAAACCATTGTTGGATTTTTCGTGCTTTCACACAAAGATCTTCGAAAGAGGAAAGATCGGTAATTTGCGAACCAATATGAAAGTGAAGGCCAACCATTTTCAGGTTTGAGAGTCCGCTCATTTTCTCAAGCGTTGCCGGAAGGTCTTCTTCGTTAATTCCAAATTTGTTTTCACCGAGGCCGGTAGTTATGTATTTATGTGTACGGGCATCCACGTTAGGGTTTACCCGTAAAGCTATTCTCGCTTTCTTGTTCTTTTCTCCCGCTAGGTGGTTGATTACTTCCAGTTCGGGGATCGATTCGGCGTTAAAGCAAAAAATGTCGTTATCCAGCCCGATATGTATCTCCTTATCGGATTTACCCACACCGGCAAACACGATTTTTTCGGGTGGGAAGCCACACTCCAAGGCTTGGAGTATCTCGTTGCCACTCACACAGTCGGCGCCAAACCCGTAGGAGGCGATTTCCCGCAAGAGTCGTGAATTAGCATTTGCTTTCACGGCATAATGCACGTGAAAAGGCCTGTTTTCTGTTTCTGTTTTTATCGCCTGTAACGTGGCTCGCAACAACTCCATATCATAATAGTAAAACGGAGTGTCGAGTTGTTCAAATTTTTCAATGGGAAATATTCCTTTGATCATTGGTGTGAATCGCTAAAAATGTAAGTAGTACCACAGCATATGACGCGAAATTACGATTTTTTCGCCGATATTTCACCTCCCGAGGAAAGAATATGCCTGTTCCACCTTTTGTTCCAAGGAATTTGAGGCGTCTATCCAATGGATAATAAAACCTCTGCGTTCCATTCCCCTGAACCATGTCATTTGTCGTTTTGCAAACTGATGAATAGCAATTTCGAGCCGGCGAAACATCTCATCGTGGCTCATCTTTCCGATTACATGAAGCGTAACAAACTTATATTCCAGCCCGTAATAGAGCAGGTCGTCTGCCTTTACGCCCGAGTCGAGGATGCTTTGCACCTCTTCAATCATTCCTTCCTGTAGGCGCGTGCGCAATCGGTCGGTGATTTTTTTTCGACGCAGTTCCCTTGTAATATTAAGGCCAAGGATAATGCTCTCCACGGGGGCAAAGGTTGTTGCATCGCTCTTTTGTTTCGATTTATACGCTTCTATCTCGATGGCCCGAATGGCTCTTTTTTTATTTTCAGTGTCCGTGATATTGTGTAATGGCCGGTAATCGCTCAGGATTGAAGTGAGCTCTGACAATGATTTTTGTTCCAAGTCATCCCTTAGTCCAGGGTTAGGGGGCACATCGGGTAGGTGGTATCCTTTCAGTATCGATTCGATGTAGAGCCCCGTTCCCCCGCAGAGGATCGGTGTTTTTTCCCGTGCTAGAATTTCGTTATAAGCTTCATGAAAATCGTGTTGATAATCAAACAGCGTGTATTTATCCCCCGGCATTCGAATATCGATCAAATGATAGGGGACTTGGGTTCCGCCCACGGCGTACTCGGAAAGATCTTTACCCGTTCCGATATCCATCTTCTTGTAGACTTGACGGGAGTCGGCACTTATAATTTCGCCGTTCAGGTTGTACGCGAGTTGTACGGCGAGTTCGGTTTTCCCGCTCGCGGTAGGTCCTAAAACAGTAATTAAATTCCTTTTCCCCATGATTTTACCAACTTCCACCGGCACCTCCGCCCCCGAAACGGCCCCCTCCACCGCCACCAAATCCTCCTCCGAATCCGCCACCACTGCCGAATCCCCCGCCGAATCCACCCGACCTTCTGCCGGATGGTGGAAAGAAAAGAGGAGGGATGGTGCCCCGGTGATGGCCATCGCCATCGATATGCTGATCACCTCCGCCCCGGGAGATAAGCACGAAGAAGAGTACCACTACTGCCAAAATAATGATAAGAGCAAGAATGGGAATGCCTTCTCTCTCTTCTTCTTCTGCTGCAAATTCACCCGAGAGACGTGAAATCAAGGCGTCTATTGCCGCGTTAGCACCGCTAAAATAATCGTTTTCAATAAAATGGGGAATCATTCGATCGCGCACGATCCTGCCGGCATAAGCATCGTTAACGCGTGCTTCCAGGCCGTATCCCGTGGCAATGAACGCTTGTCCCCGGCTATTCCCTATCTTCGGTTTTATTAAAATTACTGCCCCGTTGTCCTTACTCTTCTGGCCGATTTCCCATTTTTCTCCCAAACGGAACGCGAAGTCCGACACGGCATAACCTCCTAATTCGTTTACCGTAACCACGTAGATCTGTGTAGACGTTGAGTCGTTGTAGGCACGCAGTTTTTGCTCAAGTGCCTGTTCTTCGGCAGATGAAAAAAGGCCGGCAAAGTCGTTTACCAGCCGATAAGGAATCATCGGGCCGGGAATATCTTGCGACGACACGTTCCGCGAAAAAAGTGTCAACAAGAAAACGAGGAGTAACCCATGAATTCTACTCTTTAATAATAACCTCATCGCCTAATTCATTTTCATTGTCTTCGGACGCCGGGTAACGAGCTTTGAGCAACTCACCCACTTTCGCTACTGCCCTGCATATCCCTTCCATGATCTCATCTCTTCTGAAACAGGAGAGCATCTCATCGAGTGCCTCGTCCCAAAAGTTGTTATCAATTGTTTCATCTACGATTTTCCGGTCGCCGTAGATGGCCGCTTTGTGATAGGAGGGAGCCACGTAAATAAGCACACCATTCTGATGGCGGGTTTCGTGCATCTTTAGTTTTTGAAATTTCCGGGAAGCAGCTTCCAGCGGATCGCCCTTACAGTGCTTTGCTACACATACCCGGATTTCACCGGACGTGTGGTTTTCAGCGTGCCGGATAGCGGAAGTTATAATATCCAGTTCTTCTTTT
The DNA here is from genome assembly GCA_012518155.1 of Bacteroidales bacterium. Classification (GTDB taxonomy): domain Bacteria; phylum Bacteroidota; class Bacteroidia; order Bacteroidales; family Dysgonomonadaceae; genus Proteiniphilum. The sequence goes on from JAAYTC010000077.1 coordinate 21,624, forward strand.
TGTAGCATGATGGATTAAAATACCACTTGCGGGGCAGTCTGCGCTTCAGGTACCGCTTCGAAGTATGCTTTCGGTTCGAATTTAAACCAGCCCGCGTAAATTACTTGTGGAAACTTTCGAATATAGGAATTGTAGTCGCGCGCCATCTCGTTGAATCGGTTACGCTCCACCGATATCCTGTTTTCGCTTCCAGCCAACTCATCCTGCAGTGCTAGAAAATTTTGATTGGCTTTGAGCTCGGGGTAATTTTCCTGTATCAATAGGAGTCTCCCAAGTGCTTGGCTTACTTGGTTTTGAGCTTGTTGATACTCTTGCAATGCCTCTTCCGTTAGGTTTTCGGGATCAATGACTGTTTGGGTAGCACGGGCACGTGCCTCTGTAACCTGGGTGAATGTTTCCTGCTCGTGTTGAGCGTAACCCTTTACCGTGTTTACCAGATTGGGAATCAAATCAGCTCGCCGCTGGTACGCGTTCTGCACGTTACCCCACTGCGAGGTTACCGCCTCCTGCTTTTCTACCATACGGTTATATCCCTGGCAACTCGAGAGCACCATCGCTCCTGCCACGATCACTAAAATATAAAATAAGTTTCTCATACTGATATGAATAATTTATTGTATTGTTGACTAATATCCAGCTGTTCATCCGGTCTCCCTCACCTAATTGAGAGACAATTCTCCAACAAAAGTAAAACAATTTTTGCTTGATGGTGTTCGATATGGGAAATATTAAACGTGATTTTTTTCATAATTTTACGAACACGTACAAAGATAGTTTTTTTTTATATCTTTGCAATAAGACAGGGTGAGCCTCGGAAAACTGTGGACAAGCTCCTGTTTTTCTCACGGCTTTCACTATCTTTGTGTTACGGAAGAATATAAAAGATTAATGGAATGACGATATGAAGCGATTATTCTTTTCTTTAATAGTATCATTTTTTTCAATAGGTGCCATGGTCGCCTTCAACGCGAGGGTGATGCCTGAGCCGGTGAGTGTATTAGACAGTACCGACATCTTTCACGATATTACGGATATAAGTAAACAGATCAAGCAACGCGCCGCACGATCCGAATTAAATCAATCCCCTGATACATCGCTACAGGTTCCCATCACGATACCTGAACAGACAACAGAAGCACCCGAGATGCCTGATGGGTTGATATTTCCCTCGGTAGATTCAATCGTATCGGTAGATTCGATCGTGCCAATCGCTGACCTTATTATTAAAAAAAACCCGCTCGATTCACTCTACAGCAGAAAAGAGAACGGCACGCTGCAGTTACCTCTCTACACCTATAATACTGAAGCGATGCGGGGACTTACGTTCCGGGATACGCTTTTTTACAGTCCTCTTTTTCTACCCATGATTTTCACGGGACAAATGTTGCCGCGTAATTTAACAATATATCCCCAAGATGATTTAACGGGCAGTGGGATGTTGATTCCATGGGAAAAGACGTTCAGGCCCCAATTAAGACACGCTGATTTCGTGCGAGATGTGCGGCGTGACTACTATATGACATACCCCGATAGGATTCGATACTCGGTGCTGAGCTTCGACTCGATCCCGAGTGCCGTGGGAGGTGACGAGATGGTGCGGGAGACGTTTAATCCATTTCGTGAACTTATCGGTGCCGAAACCACCTATTCGTTAGATGCCCCCGGTGTGGAGGGTGTTACAATTAGGCGCAGGTATTGGGTGCGCTCGGGAGAGCATTCGTTTCAGTTCGCGCAGAACCATTTTTCAGATAATTGGCACAAGGGGGGGACCAACAACTTGAATTTTAATAGTTATAATGTGTTCAGAGCCAATTATAAGAAAGAAAAAGTCAAATTTAACAATACATTAGAGTGGCGTCTCCAGGTTTTCAATGCACCTGACGATACCATCAGGAGTTATCGCATTGGTAATGATCTTATTCGATATTACGGCGACTTCGGGGTGGATGCTTTTCTGAAGGGCTGGTCTTACTCTATGAACCTTGAGGCCAAATCTCAGTTGTTTAATGGGTATCCGGTCAATTCGAATGACTTGAGGTCTGCCTTTCTCTCTCCCTTGTATACAAACGTGGGGGTGGGGTTGAAATACAATCTTGATAAGAGATCAGAAAAGGTGCGCCATCGTAGATTACGTTGGGACTTGTCTATTTCTCCGATATCTATTAGTCATCGCTACGTTTGGAACGACTCGGTGAATGTAACCCGATACGGTATTCCCGAAGGGGAAAAATCACTTTTGGACTTTGGTACTACCATTACATCGAACATTACTTACGACATCACGAGATACATCACATGGAGGTCAAGGTTGTACTATTTTACCCCGTACGATAAAGTGGTCTCTGAGTTTGAGAACACCCTTAACATGGCGTTGAGCAATGCTTTCTCCACTACTATTTATCTACACGTTCGGTTCGATGATAGCGTTCCGGCTGACCCCGATTTCAAGTACTGGCAAATTAATCAAACGCTCAGCTTCGGGTTAAACTACAAGTGGTAGGTTCGTTTTATTTTGAATGCGAATTTAGCTGAAGCGAGCTCCTTTCTCTATCGTGTACCCGTTGAGAAGCTCCTTGATTGATAGGCGCTTTTTTCCCGCGAGCTGGATATCCGTTATCCCAATGATTCCATCTTTGACCGTTACATGAAGGTAACTTTTGTTATCCGTAACAAGGGTGCCCGGTTGCACATCACGGGGCATGGCAACTGTTTCTTGCCCAACTATCTTGCTCCCGTACACCTTTACACGCGAGGGTTCCATTAAATTATCCGAATGAAGTTCGGTCCACGCGGCCGGATAGGGCGACAGCCCGCGGATAAAATTAAATACCACGTTCGCCTCCTTTTCCCAGTCCACGCGGCAATCGTCGCTGAAAATCTTGGGTGCGGGCTTTAAAGAAGCTTCATCGCTCACGAGTTCTCGCTGAGGCGTGGGGCGTGCGGTGCCCTCCATGATTGCATCCACTGTTTTTAACACCAGTCCCGCTCCCATCTTCATCAACCTGTCGTGCAGGCTGCCCGCGGTATCGTCCGTGGTGATTGCCGTCTTTTCTCGGAAGAGAATGGCTCCGGTGTCGATATCGTGGGAAAGAAAAAAGGTGGTGACGCCGGTCTCCTTTTCGCCGTTTATGATGGCCCAGTTAATGGGGGCAGCTCCCCGGTATTGCGGCAGGAGTGACGAATGGAGGTTAAACGTGCCTTGGGGGGGCATATTCCAAACTACTTCGGGTAACATGCGAAAGGCAACTACCACCTGTAGGTCGGCTTTCAACTCTTTTAAATCTTTCAGGAATCCTTCCTCTTTCAACTTTTCAGGCTGCAGCACCGTAAGTCCTTTTTCCAACGCGTACTGCTTCACCGGCGACGATTGAAGCTTGTAGCCCCTTCCGGCGGGTTTATCAGGCATCGTGATCACCCCAACCACGTTGTACCCGTTTTCGACCAGTGCCTTGAGAGACTCCACCGCGAAGTGGGGTGTTCCCATGAAAACAATCCTGACCCGGTCCTTCCCTTTATGTTTATCTCCTATGTTCATTGATATAGTATTCATAACAACATTCGTTCCAATTATTCGAATTTCTACTCATCCAAATCAGAGTAATGTTCCACCAACACCTCACGATAAGAGTTGAAAACCGAAGACTGAGATAGAATTCCCTTGTATACCCCCTCTTTATCCACTACAGGGAGGTTCCACGCTTTGGTATTCTCGAAGGTGTCCATCACCTCTTCCATGGTGGAGTTGATGTCTATTTGAGCGGGGGCTCCAACCATGAATTTTTCTACCGTGAACCGGTCATACAGTTCCGGGCGGAACATGATGTTACGGATGTCGTTCATCATCACCAATCCCACTAACACGTTATTATTATCCACCACGGGGAATATATTTCTATTGGAGGTGGAGATCACCCTTACCATCTCTCCCAGCGTCATATCCGGCTTTACGGTGGGAATATCTTTTTCCAGCAATTCATCTATTTTTAGGAAGGTAAGCACGGCTTTATCCTTATGGTGGGTAATTAACTCTCCTCTTTTCGCGAGGCGCTTCGCGTAGATACTGTGTTTTTCAAATACCAAGATGGTCGCGTAGGAAGTCAACGACACGATCATAAGCGGCAAGAAAAGCTCGTATCCTCCCGTGAGCTCCGCGATGAGGAACGTACCGGTCAACGGGGCATGCATCACCCCGGCCATCACGCCCGCCATTCCCATCAACGCGAAATTTTCTTCCGGCAAAAGCATGATATACCCCGATTGGTTGAGGGAGTAAGAAAAAACAAAACCCACGATACATCCTAAAAATAGGGTAGGAGCGAACACTCCCCCCGTACCTCCCCCACCGTTTGTAGCACTGGTGGCGAACACTTTAAACAGCACCACGAAAATTAAAAAGATTACTACAACCCACCGGCTTTCCATGTTGTAAAAGAGACTTTCGTTCGTGAGTGTAAGAAAGCCGTCTCCTCCCGCGAGCAAGGTGTTGATGGTGTTGTATCCCTCCCCGTATAGCGGGGGGAAAAAGAAGATCAGTACGCTCAACATCGCACCTCCCAGCATAAAACGCTTCCAGTGTGAGAGTCGGTGAAAGATCCCCTCGCACCAACTCATGGAGCGAACCACGTAGAGCGATAAGAGGCCGCAAACGATACCGAGCAAGATAACATAGGGAATGCGATCCAAAAGGAAGGGTTCCATTTGAGAGAACGCGAACATGGCTCCCATACCCGTGAGCAGGTAAGAGACCGTGGTCGCGGTAACGGCAGTAACCAGAAGTGGCATGATAGACGACATGGTGAGATCGAGGAGTAGCACTTCGATCACGAAGAGTATGCCCGCGATTGGCGCTTTGAAAATACCCGCGATAGCCCCGGCTGCACCGCAGCCTACCAGGATCATCAAGCTCTGCTGCTCCAGCCGGAAGAAGCTGCCCAAGTTGGAACCGATGGCTGAACCGGTGAGTACGATGGGGGCCTCAGCTCCTACCGATCCTCCAAAACCGATGGTTACGGAGCTTGCGACCAGCGACGAGTAGGTATTGTGTGGTTTAATCCTGCTCTTGCGTTGTGAGATGGCAAAAAGGATCTTGGTTACACCGTGGCTGATATCGTCCTTTACAATATACCGAACATACAGCCCCGCGATAAGGATGCCCGCGATGGGGAAAAGAAGATAGGAGAAGTTCACGGTTTCTTGGCTGAATATCTCTGTGAGGAATGTCTGAAAAAAATGGATAGCCGTTTTTAGCACGTACGCGGCCAGCGCGGTCAAGATTCCCACCAAAAAGCAAATTATGAGCAGGAAGTGACGCTCTTTGATGTGGGAGTCTCTCCAGGCAAAAAATCGATTGAGTAATTCTTTTAACTGCATTCAAAAAACGTGAACAAATGATCCTTATACGCGAATATACAGGTAAATTTTTTTAATGCCAGACCTGGGGCCGAAAAAAGCACTGCACTGGCTACACCGGGTGAGAAGAGATTACTATTTGCGAATAACCTGGATGGTGCCATTCCTCTCGAGCTTTACGATTCCGGAGGGTTTCGCATCCATCCGCTCGTTTTGTAGGTAAGAGACCACGAAGTCGACTCCGTTCTTAATCAAGGGTTGAATTCGGGAGAAACGCGAGGGTGGAGGTGCTCCCGTGATATTGGCAGAGGTGGAGACAATCGGTTTGCGAAATTGCCGACAGAGTGCCATGGAAAAAGGTTCGTCGGTCACCCGGATGCCGATGGATCCGTCTGTAGCAATAAGGTTGGGAGCAAGATTCTTTGCACCGTCGTAAATGATGGTCAGTGGCTTGTCGGTAAGCTCAATCAGGTCCCACGCGATATCGGGAACCTCCTGCACGTATGCTTGCAGCAGCGATGGATTGTCGATCAGTACGAGCATCGACTTACTGTCGCTTCGTTGTTTCAGCTCGTACACCTTCGCCACCGCTTCCGCGTTAGTAGCATCACACCCGATACCCCATATAGTATCGGTAGGATAGAGGATTAATCCCCCACCTTTCAACACCTCAATCGCTTTTCGTATATCGTCTTGCATAATCGGTCATTAAATAGTTTGTAGTATATACAAATTACAGTGGCAGATAAACTAGGCAGTTTCTACGAATCCGGCAATTTTAAGCCACGAATTTTCTGAAATAACAGCGCATCCACGTATGTTTCTCCCGCGGAAAGCCAATCGGACAACAATCCCGCCGATACATATTCCGCTTTTTGGAATAGCCGGATACTCGGGCTGTTTTTTTCTGGAATCACCGCGTAGAGTTGATGCAAATTTAAGAAAGAGAACGCGTACGATTCGAGTACCAGTAGTGCTTGAAGTCCGAGTCCCTGGTTTCGGTACCCCGGATCGATCAAGATGCCCACGCCCGCGCGGAGGTGGAAAGGATCGAAATCGTACAGATCCACCGTGCCAATGCCCTTTCCTGTTTGTTTAAACTCTACCATCAATCGTAGCTGCTTATCAGTATAGATGTCCTGCGTATTGTTGGCGAGGTACTGGCGGAGAGTGTGACGCGAAAAGGGTGCGATGGTGGCACCCAGTTCCCATAACTCGGTACTGTTCTCCCACGTGTAGAGGAGTTCCAAGTCCTCCGGTTCAGGAGCACGCAGTTTGATTACGCTATTTTCCAGTAGTTTTTGCACTTTCAGTATGATTAGTTCTGTCCCCGGTTTGTACATCTTCCTCTGGAGCAATTATATTCTCTTCGTGCGCTACGGCATTCTCCCCGGTGGTACGTGCTTCCTCCGTAGATTTTTCGGTGAGAGATTCCAGCTCCTCCCAAGATGGCTTACAAAACAAGAAAACGATAAGCATCACCACCGTGAACCAGAAAAAGTTCATGTTTCGAGAATAGCCAAAAAGCACTTCCAAAGAGAGCGTGACCACGCTTAAGATATATAGTCGTAAGTAGGAGTTTTTTTTGTAAAAACCGACGGCTTCTGCCGGACCCATTGGCCTTGGGGCTCTTTTTACTTGATTAGCAAAATATTTCAGTGAAAGCGGTATAATGATAATCGGTATCATTATGGCGTATCTTTCCAGTGTTACGCTTACCGGTTTCCCTTCTCCGAAGAGAGGGATTACGTGGAAAAGAATCGCGAGAAAAAGGAGTATCAGGAATAGGATGTTTCCCCAGTAATGTCTTTTTATCGAACGAATGCCTCCGGATATCGTTTTTTCAGATTTCATCCCGATGTTTATTTTGTAACAAGCTTGTAGGACTCATTAAAGGGAGTACGGTTCTGGATAGAACGTCCGAGCGTTACTTCGTCGGCATATTCAATTTCATCCCCAATCGAAACTCCGCGCGCGATGATACTCACCTTCACCTGGTAGGGCGTTAGTTTGCGATAAATATAAAAGTTAGTGGTGTCTCCCTCCATGGTCGCGCTCAGTGCCAGAATCACCTCTTTTATATCACCTGCTTTAACCCTCTCCTCGAGGCTGGCAATTTCCAAGTCCGAGGGGCCTATACCGTCGATGGGCGAGATGATGCCGCCTAACACGTGATAAAGCCCGCCGAATTGAACGGTCCGTTCAATGGCCATCACCTCCTTCACGTTTTCCACCACACAGATAACCGACGGATCGCGCGATTTGTCCGCGCAGATGGCACATATTTCTGTATCGGAGATATTATGACAACAGGTGCAGTAGTTCACCTCCTTTTTCAATTTGAGAAGGGTTTCGGTAAAGTGGTTTACATTTTTTTCGTCTTGGCGAAGCAAGTGAAGCACCAACCGAAGAGCAGACTTCCTACCTATACCGGGAAGTTTCGCGAATTCATTGACTGCATTTTCAAGTAATGTGGAAGGGTAGGGGTTGTTCATCGCGTTGCATCATTCATTGACTGCAACAAAGATACGATGAATCCGTTTATCAGACAAATCTCTTTTAAAATGCGCTGTTTTCTTCCTTTTGTCTATTTTTTACACCGATTTCGTTTTTTGTTACGTATAAGTTTGTAAATTTGTAACTTTATTTATTTAGCGATAACATTGCAAGAAGCAAAATCTATCCGTAATATTTTCAGGAACAAGCGAAAAAAATAAGTGTACACTAGCACAGTAGATTTAAAGCGAAAAGGTGTAGCTTCTTGAGCTTATGAACGAAAATTTCACGTGAAATTACTATATTAACAAAAGAGAACAGGATATGAAAGTACTTTTGGCGACAAGCAAGCCATTTGCCGTGGAAGCCGTGGAGGGGATCCAACATATTATCGAGTCGGCAGGGCACGAGCTCGTAAAATTAGAGAACTACGATACCCGATCCCAATTGCTTGAAGCCGTGAAGGACGCGGACGCTCTGATTGTACGGAGTGATGTTGTAGACAGTAGTGTAATCACAGCGGCTCCCCGTTTGAAATTGATTATACGCGCGGGTGCAGGTTACGATAACGTGGATCTGGCAGCTGCCTCGTTGGGAAATATTTGTGTTATGAACACCCCGGGACAAAACGCGAATGCCGTTGCCGAACTTGTATTTGGTATGATGATCTACATGCAACGAAATCATTTCGATGGCTCCATCGGTCGAGAATTGAGGAATCGCTCTCTCGGACTGTATGCTTTCGGACATGTTGCCAAGGGTGTGGCTCGTATCGCTCGCGGGTTCGATATGCCGGTACATGCATATTCACCCACGCTTACCCATGATGACCTTCGTAAAGAGGGAGAATATGGCGTGATCACTGCCTACAGTAACGATGAATTATTCCGGAACAGTGATTTTCTATCGTTGCATATGCCCCTATTGAAAGAGACCTGGCATTGTGTGAACTACTCGCTTCTTTCGTTGATGCCGGAGGATGGCTTACTAATTAACACGGCCCGTAAGGAGTTGGTATTGGAAGAGGACTTGATCCGAATCATGGAAGAACGCCCCCGCTTTCAATACGTTACAGATATCCGCCCGGATCATCACGAAGAGTTCGTGAAAAAGTTCGGCACTCGCTATTTCGCTACACCCCGCAAATCGGGAGCTCAAACGACCGATGCCAATAAGAACGCGGGTATAGCGGCAGCGAACCAAGTGGTTGCTTTTTTCGAAAGCGGCGACGATCGCTTCCGGGTGAATTAATGTGATTGTTCGGTGTTTTGCTAACAGCTAATTGATATAAATATAATCGTATGAAAAAGTACAATTTTAACGCCGGTCCCTGTGTACTCCCAAAACCGGCCATTGAATCGGCCATCGAGGCCATCCGTGATTTCGACAATACAGGTATCGGTATCCTGGAAATTTCGCATCGTACCCCTGGCTGGGAACGAATCATGAAAGAAACTGCCGACCTTTGGAGGGAACTCCTCCATATCCCTGACAACTACAAGGTACTTTTTCTGGGAGGGGGGGCCAGCACCCAGTTTTTTGCCGTGCCGGCTAACTTGATGAAGAAGAAAGCAGCCTATTTGAAAACGGGGACTTGGGCCAACAAAGCGATCAAAGAGGCCAAATTTTATGGCGACGTGGAGATCGTGGCTTCGTCGGAAGATAAAAACTACTCTTATATCCCCAAGGGATACACCATCCCCGAAGACGCGGATTATTTTCATATTACCAGCAACAATACGATTTTCGGAACCGAGATGCACGAGGATATCGATAGCCCGGTACCGCTGGTGGCTGATATGTCGTCGGATATCATGAGCCGGCCGGTGGATATTTCCAAATATGGAATTATATACGGGGGTGCTCAAAAGAACGTGGGCCCCGCGGGTGTGGCCTTCGTGATTGTCCGGGAAGACTTATTGGGCCAACTCGACCGCCCGCTGCAGAGTATGGTCGATTATCGCTCGCACATCAGCGATACTGAGAAAAATCGTTCGATGTTTAATACTCCCCCGGTTTTTTCTATTTTCGTGATGCACGAAACCCTCAAATGGCTTAAAGAGCTAGGCGGTGTGGAAGTTATGCATCGGATGAACAAAGAGAAAGCAGCGTTACTTTACGATGAAATCGACCGTAATACACTGTTCGTTGGAACTGCTGCTAAAGAAGATCGTTCCATCATGAACGTCTGCTTCGTGATGAGCGACGAGCATAAAGATAAGGAGAGTGCCTTTTTGAAGTTCGCGACGGAGAGAGGCATGATAGGTATTAAGGGACATCGCTCGGTGGGAGGCTTTCGTGCATCTATCTATAACGCGTGCCCCAGGGAAGCAGTAGAGGCACTGGTGAAGTGTATGCAAGATTTTGAAAAACAGGTGTAAAGTTCGAATTTATGAAACAATTGATAATTTCATTTTTACTGGGGCTCGTGGTTTCATTCGCGTCGATGGCGCAGGAAAAAAAGTATCCGGAACCGGCCCCGATGAAACCGGAGATGACAGAATATTGGGTTCCACAACCGCCGGTGGTTGCGCCGGGAAAGATCTCGAGTGATCCTGTTGCTGCACCCTCCGACGCGATCGTGCTGTTTGACGGCACCGACCTATCACGATGGGAAAATAGAAAGGGGGAGGCGGCAGAATGGATAGTGCACGATGGCGTTTTTACCGTGAAAAAGGGAACTGGAAATATTCGCACGAAACAAACATTCAGTGACTTCCAGCTACACTTGGAATGGCGAGTTCCCGAAGGGATAGAGGGTAAAAGCCAGGCGAGGGGCAATAGCGGGGTTTTTCTGCAAGGTATCTATGAAATTCAAATTTTAGATAACTACGAGAATGAGACCTACGTGAATGGCCAGGCGGGCAGCGTGTACAAGCAGACTGCCCCGCTTGTGAATGCGATGCGGCCACCCGGCGAATGGAATACATACGACATAATTTATACAGCACCTACTTTTAAAAGTGACGGTACTTACCGAACACCTCCAAGGGTAACCCTGCTACAAAATGGGGTGCTCCTTCAAAATAACACTATTATCCGAGGTACCACCCAGTATACCGGGCTGCCAAAAGTGAGGGAACATGCCGAAGGGCCAATCATGCTTCAAGATCATGGCGACCCGAGTGCTCCTCTCAGTTTTAGGAACATCTGGATACGCGAACTATAAAAAATATATCCTTTACAAAATGAAAACCCGTTTTGATTAAGACGTGGAATTCTGAAGGCGGGGAATCAAACACGTGATTCCCCGCCTTTTCGAATATTCTGATCATTGCCGTCCGAGAAAAACTGTATCAAACATGTTTTTTCAAGAATGATCACTGAAAAATGAATCGATTACCGCGATAAAAGCCTTATTATATATTTTTAACCTCCATTTATCTACGAAGTATGTTGTGTGTTACGAAAAAAACGTAAGTTTGCATTATTGTAATAGCGATGCTTCGTCTATTATCATCTATCGTTGATGTCTAATTACAAAAACTATATTGAATTATGGATCGATTAACTCCACAGGAAGAGAATATAATGCAGTACGTTTGGCAAATAGGAGAATGTGCCATAAAGGATGTGGTAGATCGTATGGAGAAACCCAAACCTCCCTATACCACCGTGGCGTCGATTTTCCAGAATCTTGAAAACAAAGAGTATTTAACCAAGCGGAGATTTGGAAACGTGAAAGTGTACAAGCCCAAAATATCGGAGGCGGCCTATAAACGCCATTTTTTGTCGGGTGTTGTACAAGATTATTTTGATAACTCCTACAAGGAGCTGGTCTCTTTTTTCGCCAAAGAACAAAAGATTACCACGGAAGAGCTTAACGAAATTATTCAACTTATTGAGAAAAACCAGAAGTAAAGCTTGCCGTGATTATGGTGAGCGCGGAAACAGTCTAACGTAAATGAAAATAAATTATGCATCCATTCTTTATATACTTGATACAAGTAAACATTGCCCTGGCATTGTTTTACCTGTTATACACGTTCGTGCTGAAGAAGGATACGTTTTTACGTCTAAAGCGTCTTTTTTTCCTTTCGGCTATTGGTTTTTCACTCCTCTATCCTCTATTCGCCATTCCGGGATTGAGCACTACGTGGCAAAATCTCTTTTTTGGAAGTCCCGATCTCAATGGAGAAGTTCTGGTGACTTTTGGCGAGCCGGGTACTGGCTCGGTAATTGAAACGGGCGAACGTGCAATTGAATCTATCCCTTGGACAAAGTTGTTATCCATTTTCTACATGGGGATTACCTTCGCGTTCGCGCTGCGATTCCTGTTCCAGTTAGGGTCGATTTATCGCGTTCGGACGAAATGCAGCCGACAGACGATCGCGGGAATACCTGTATATCGATTGAAAGACAATATCACACCTTTTTCGTTTTTCCGGTTGATTTTTATTCATTCCGATAAACATTCCGGGTCGGAATTGGAACAGATCCTGCTTCACGAGTTGACGCACGCGAAGCAGTGGCACTCCGTAGACATCGTGTTGATTGAATTGGTTTGCCTCTTTTCTTGGTGGAATCCTTTCGTGTGGCTTTTGAAAAGAGAAATGACCATGAACCTAGAATATTTGGCCGACAAGGGTGTGCTTCGAGAAGGGGTAGATACAAAAGAGTATCAATACCACCTCTTGAGGTTAACCTATCATGAGTCTGCCGTACCTATAGTTAATAACTTTAATGTATCACGTTTAAAACAACGAATTATGATGATGAACAAATCCAAATCACCCGCGTTACGCCTCGTGAAATATCTTTTTATTTTACCGGTCTGCTTATTGCTTGTAACGTCGAACAGTGTTTACGCGAACCAGAAACCCTCCTCTCAC
>JAAYTC010000078.1 GCA_012518155.1 Bacteroidales bacterium
TAAGGATGCCGAGGGGAATTGGATTGATATTGATCCCAAGTTTGACGGCGGGCCGGGTGGCCGGGACTACTACGACGAGAACAATGGGTACACCTACCAGTGGAACGCGCAGCACGATATTCATGGATTGATACATCTCATGGGGGGACGAGAAGAGTTTACAAAAACGCTCGACAATCTATTTCGCGAGGGGCTTGATAGGCCTAAATACAAGTTCTGGAACATGTTTCCGGATGCAACCGGGTTGGTGGGGCAGTTTTCAATGGGAAACGAACCCAGCTTTCATATCCCTTACCTGTATAATTTTTCAGGTGAACCGTGGAAAACGCAGAAACGGATCCGCTTTTTGCTCGACGTATGGTTTAAGGACAATATTTTTGGAATTCCGGGTGATGAAGATGGAGGTGCCATGGGAGCGTACGTGGTGTTCTCTTCCATGGGGTTTTATCCCGTAACGCCCGGTATACCCGTGTACACGCTGGGTAGCCCGCTGTTTGAAGAGGTTGCTATCACGCTTGAAAATGGGAACAGGTTCACCCTAAAAGCGGAAAACTGCTCTAAGGTGAACAAGTATATACAGTCCGCCCGATTAAACGGGCAACCCTTGAATCGCACGTGGTTTACGCACGACGATTTAATGAATGGCGCGACGATCGAGTTGGTGATGGGGCCAAAGCCCAATAAAGAGTGGGGTTCGGCACCTTCCGCGGCACCCCCCTCGAAACTGGAAGAGGTTAATTGATCTCGGCGATCGTCTTGAAAAGGTAAATCCATCAAATATGTAATAACCGTCGCTTTTTCACGAGCGGCATAATTCACGGAAAAATGCAAGTACTAAAAAATCTATTTCAGGTGGGAGGCGATATCAACGGCCTGACTTTCGATTTACAGGGTGCACTGTGGAATGATGGCAATTCCTATCTCTTGAAGATGGAGGAGGGATTGATCATGTTTGATTGCGGTTGCGGCGATACGCTCGAGCAGATATTTGCGAACATGAGGTATTGGGATCTAGATCCCGATGATATTCATTGCTGCTTGCTGACTCATTCTCACTTTGATCACGCGGGCGGGGCACACCTCTTAAAAAAGAGGGGAGTAAAGCTAATCGCGATAAAAGAGACCGCGGAATCGGTCGCATCCGGAGATGAACGTTGCGCGGGATACCTGTACCACAAAACGTTTCAGCCGGTGGAAGTGGATCAGGTCGTGGAACATGGTGAAGTTTTGAACCTGCTTGGAAAAGAGATCGAAGTAGGCCATTATCCCGGACACTCGATGGGATGCACGGCTTACTCATTTTCGCATGAAGGAAGAGAGGTGGTCATCAGTGGAGACATTATTGGCACCTTGCTGGCCGGTGATTTTGGATGGGACGGCTCGTTCGATTTCGACAAGAAAATTTACACCGAGTCGTTGCGCCGTTTTGCAAAACTCGATCCCGATATCATGTTGCCGGGTCATGGTATGATCTATTTCCACAAACCCCGCTGGCGGGTGGAAGAGGCACTGAATAGCGCGCTGATCCAATGGAGGTGAAGCATTAACTCTCGTTTAATCCGCGATACAGTGCTAACAGGAAATCGCGATTATCGGCAGTAAGGTAGTGCATTTCCCCGCCCATTCGATGAAAAGTTTTGCAGTAACGCAAGTAGTAGGCCGGGTTGTCGGCCGGCGGTTCGCCATCTTTGTTCCAGTCCCATTCGGCCTCTGCTAGGTCTACCACCAAAATATAGTGATTGTCGATATGCCTGCCGTGCTGTATTTCCATGTTTTGGGCCATCGAAAGTGATTTTTCAAAAATCATGGGCGACATCACGGCGGATCCTACCGACATGTACACACCGTCCTCAAGATTGCTCACGCTATGGGCATAACTTAAAAAGTCATTCTCCGCGGCACGCCCTACGGATGCCCCATGATTCATCGGGTGGGTGTAGATGATGTCGTGTCCGAACATGGGGTGGCCGGTAAATGGCACTGAAAGCTTGTAGGCATTCCCTTGTACCGAGTACTCCTTATAAGGATGGGGTACTTTCATGAAACCTGGTGATAAATTAAAGTGGTTGATTACCCCCGCGAGGTCGATGGTCGCGGCGGCTCTATCAGGATCGGTTTCCATGTTTTCACGTGCAAAATCGTATAGCTTGGATACATCCGGTATATCGACTCCCTCGTTATGCACCAACTTGCCGACCGATTCACCATAACCTAACCCCTCGTAAGCTCCCACCACGAGTGCAAGATTAATGTAGAAGCCGGTATCGTCCCAAATACCAAACTGGCCCAAGTGGACGTTTTCTCGGACGTCCTCGCTCGATTCTCCTTGGTAGGCGAATTCCCAGTCGTGTATAATTCCCGCTCCATTCGTGGCCAAATGGGTAACCCA
>JAAYTC010000012.1 GCA_012518155.1 Bacteroidales bacterium
CTTCCTTGGTCAGGTCGAGGTACCGGTAGATGACGCGGGACCATTTCGCGTTTTCAACCCCTTCGTCCCCGTTCGAATTCCCTTGGAGCGAACGAACGGCCGAAGCGGTTTGCTGTTGGTGCGCTTCCTGTTGGCGACGCTGTTCGATCCGCTCCCTCGCTGTCTCTTGAGAGAATAGGGGAGCGATCCCGACCAATAACAGCATAAATATGATTATTTGTTTTGCATGCATTTTTTTGAAATTTTGAGTCTGAATCCTTATTGTCACATCTTGTGTCTTACGTCTTGCGTCTTGTCTCTTGTCTCTACCATCCCCCCGATTACTGAACCCTGATCTCCATCACCGCAATCTCCCGTTCCGTCCCATCCGGACCGGCGGCTCGCACGCCCGATATATAGAAGTAACTGCCCCTCGAGAGGCGGCGGATTTGCTCTTTCTGCCTGTCGGAGAATCGGGCACCGTTAGATACTTCAGGAATGGCGTTGCCCATGGAGTCGAAGAAGACGGTGCGAAAGCTTCTTACCTGGAAAGGGACGTGGAGGATACCGTCGTCGATGGCTGCCTCTATGCCCTCGCTGTTCATCAAGATGGCTTTCGAGAGAGCTCCCCCTTTAAATTGCACCGGGTGGCCGTTGGCATCGGTGTATTCGATAAAGGGGGTGGGGTCGGGCAGCGGGCGTACCCTGAACTCTTGCACGGCCATACGACGTGCCGTTCCATCGGCTGTTCGAGCGGCAACGGTGATGGTGCTGTTTTGGCCGACCGTTGTGGGGCGGACTACCCATTGGTTCCCCCGGCGGGTGAGGGTGCCGTTATCCATGGTCGCTTGGACATCACCCGGGGCGATCCCCGGTACCGAGATGCTTATTTCGTTGTCGATGCCCGCGTAGAGCACGTTGGTCAACACGGGAGCGATGGAGGCCATCGGCTCGATCACGGTGTAGTGGCTGCTGAACGGATGGCGCGTTACCGCCCCGTTATCGCCCATCATCTCCAGGTATCCTTCCACCGGGAACGTACCCGTGCGGGATGCCGGGATGGAGAGTTGTCCCTCGTTGTCAGACTCCAGCCTGTTCCCGTTCACGTACAGGGAGGGGGAGCGACGGGTGGTATCCTCGGCCGCGAGGATGACCCGGGCACGGTAGTTCCCGCCTTGCATCACGATATCCGATTCGGGAATCAGGTAGGCATTCAGGCGGTTTACTCGGTAATCGCCTCCGCCCACGTTATGAAGGATGTTTACTAACGCTTCTCCTTCCGACGAGCGGATGTCGTTCTCTATTTTCGTGAGCATCGTGATGGCCGCCGCCAAGGGCATCTGTTCGAAGAGGGCGGCCTCCCATTTGTTGTTGGAGGTGGGAGAGCGGGTGCTTAGGTTTTTTTCGATGATCGACCTTCTGGCGGGGTCTGTCACATGGCCCATCACGGTTTCCCGGTACCGATCGATGGATGCTTTCAGGTTGGCACCTTCCCCGTTGATGGGCGAGAGCATCACCACGGAGGCGGCACTTAAATCGTCCTTGTGCTTGATATTGTTGAGATCGCCTCGCTTTCCATCGGCCTCGCGTACCATCCGGAGTTTTAACTCCTCGATATATTCGACTAATGAGTCGCTCATGGAGCGTACCTGCGCCCCTTTCTCGTGCCATTCTCCCGCCTTTTCGGGGTTCTGCGCGTTGTAGGCGGAAAGCTCCTCCATGATCAACGCGTTGCGCTCCAGCAACGCGGCCGACGAGTCGCCCAGGCTGTCGTCCACCACCTTGAAACCGTCCAGTACCTCCACCGACACGTTCAGTGCCAGCATCGCGATGAACACCAGGTACATCACGTTGATCATTTTCTGACGAGGGGAGTGGGGACTGTTTACGGCCATTGCTGGGACATTTTAGGGGCGTGGGTTCGCCGGGTTATCGCCTCGGTTCACGGTCATCGCGTGCAGCATGCGGCCGTATACTTCGTTCAACTCCTTGAGCTGATCTGCCATCTTTTCCGTCTCTTCTTTGATGGAGGTGCCGTCGGGCAAAGCATCGCTATACACCGTGCGAAGGCGATTCAGTCCCTGGTTGATTTGCTCGATGGTGCCTAACTGGCTGCTGATGCTCTTGAGTTGCACCTCGTAGATGGAGTTGAGCCCCGTCAGCGTGCGGTTCAGGTTTTCCATCTGTTGGTTGTACTCCTCGGTGCTGGACGACAGGTCGTGGGGAATGGTTTCTTGCGGAACCGCGCAGGCGTCATCTTGGCGCCCTGGTTCCGGCGGGTATTCGCTTCTTCGGTGGTTTGTCACGGCGGTTTGCAGTATACCGGCACTGCCTACATCGGACCGGTCTTTTGGGTCTCGGCCGCTCAGTGCCGGGAAGACCTCCTCCCAGGCGTAGTCCTGCATCGGTCGGTCGAACGCCGAAAGGATGAACACGAGCACCTCGGTCATCATCCCGATAAAGAGCATTTCGTTGCCGAAGGGGAAGTGGAGGAGCTTGAACATAGCACCGAGAATCACGATGGCGGCCCCGATGCTGTAGGCGAAGTTGATGAACCGCTTCCCCCGCTCGGTCTGAAGGAACCGCTCTAACCGGTTCTTGTATCTGCTATAGGCATTCATAGGCTTGTTTTTGTTTTCATTCATTTTCAATAGACTATTCTTCGCCGTGGCATATCAAGCAAGCTTGAATCTCCTCATCCGTCTTACAGAATAGTTTCACTATTTCCCCGTGCTTACTTGCGTGCGAACGCAACGAAACCCGATGTAGGATCGCCCTCGGTTCTGCTGTTCGCTATCGCGCATATCGGGACGGATAAACGGGTATATATCTTTCCATGATCCCCCCTTGACTACCTTTCGCATGGCCGAAGAAGGGTCGTCTTCCGTTGCATTGTAACGGAACTCCGGGTTCATATCGCCCATTAACTCATTGCCTGCTTCGGTGTAGGCGGTGGAGGTCCATTCCGCCGCGTTCCCTACCATATCGTAGAGTCCGTACGCGTTGGGCTTGTAGCTTCTCACCCTAGCGGTGATCAGGTGGTTGTCCGCGGCGTATCCTCCCTCGCCCGGCTTGAAGTTGGCCTGAAAGCATCCGCTCTCGTTGATGACTTCGGTGTTTTGTGCCGCCATTTCCCATTCCGCCTCGGTCGGCAGGCGGTACTTCTCGATGATCACATCGTCGCGGTTGATAGCTCGTCGAAGAAAGAGGGTGCGCCATTCGCAAAAGGCGGTGGCTTGATCCCATGAAACGCCCACCACCGGGTGGTGCGCGTAGGCAGGATGTGAAAAGTAATGACGAAGGTAACGTTCGTTGTCCGCCCCCGGGAAGTCGTTCACCCAGCAGGTGGTGTCGGGGTAGATGTTCACGATGCGGGTATGCACGAAATCGTGAAGGTCGCTTCGCGGGCGGGTGATGGTCTCGTTCACTACCCGGCCGTCCGGGGCGATGTAGGCCGTATCTTTCGTGATAAGGATGGCCTCTTGATATTGCCGGCGTGCCGCTTCGGCCGCGTCGAACCACTCGTAGCGAAAGTTCAGTTGGCGTGCGTCCAGCATTTTTTCGCCCGTGATGGGGTGGGTGATGTAAAGGCTATTGATGGCTGCCTCCTCCTCTTCGGTGTTGAGTCTCCACGGGATGGGGAGCGACCAGTTCAGGCGGGGAGGGATCGGATCGCCGTACTCGTCCTCGGTGATCTTGTAAAAATCATCCCCCGCGAAGGCAGGGTCCGCAAGGCGCTCCCGTATAATGGAGTCGCGTACCCAGTAGACAAACTGCTTGTATTGGGAGTTGGTGATCTCGGTTTCGTCCATCCAGAAATTGTCGACCGACACCCCGCGGGAGGGTATCGTGATGCCCCAGAGGGAATCGATCTCGCCTGCTCCCATCGTGTAGGTTCCACGCGATACCAATACCATGTTGTACGGGGTGGGTTCTGCCCACACCTTGCCGACCGGCACCCCGGTGAGTTCACCCCCGATGCTACTTCCGATGCCTCGTCTACCGCAAGAAACGATCGCGATCAAGAAGAGTATACAAAAGATCCATTTTCTCATCTTCGTCAATTAGCAATGAACAGTTAGTAGTTAGTAATTAATAATCAATGATTAATAATTAGCCGTTAGCCATGTTACAGTAGCCGGATGCTTTTGTGGGGCTGCCGTTTCGGCTTGAAGTAATCCACCGGGAATTCGTACCGGAGGTACATCTCGTGACTTCCTTTGCTCGACTTTCCAAATCCCTTAGTATACAAATCATAGGCGTATCCCCATTCAACCCCTTTAAGAGTTGTTCCCGCGAAAAGAACCCAACCGTGATCTTTTCGCCACGAAGCACCTCCCGAGAACTTCTTATCGTACACGAATCGGAGCGTGACTTGTGCCCTTGTGTCGTCCGAACTGTTTTGTAGCCACACCATCGGCTGTAACTCTAACGAACGAAAGAGCCGAATATTGTATCCGGCCATGAAATTATAGGAGCGAGGAACGGAGGAGCGGAGGGAGTCCGTAGGCTCTATCGGGAGAAGGGGAGGAGCATCGGGATTTTCAGAAAGGATCTCCGGATTTAATACCGGGAATCGGGGATGATTGATATGCAGGTTTGAAAAGCCGATAAAGAGCGATGGGCTGGTCCAAGAGATGCCGGCTCCAAGATCGAATAATTTTTTGTCGGTCGACGCTACTTGAAACTTCCCGTGGCTTAACGAAAGGGAATCAGCAACAAATTGTCGATTCCCCGCATTGAACTTCAGGTCGTGCACTCCTGCTTGAAGGCCAACGTTTAGGAATCCGTCGCCGATCTCTTTCTTGAAGCTGTACTGCGCGGTCAGCAGAGAATTACGGAGCGAACCGACCCTCTCGGTATGCGCGGCCACTCCCACGCCGTGACGTCTCCCTAAGAACTCGAAAGGCATATCGGCCGCGATAAGAAAATATTGGGGAGCCTGCTCAATACCGCTCCACGGGTACCGGTAGAGCGCGGTCGCCCGGATGGCCTCCTTCTCCCCGGCGAAAGAAGGGTTGATATAGCTTCGGGTCGCCCAATAGTGGCTATACGAGACATCCCATTGCGCCCGTGTTGGGAGAATCACGCAGAGGAAGAGGAGCACTGCCCATAAAAATCGCCGTTTTTCCATTGACAGTTTAACGGGTAAACGGCGAAAAAATTGCATTTAATCCGACTTACTTACGTTTCGTATCTGTCAATTGTTATACTTATTGCTAAAATGAGTCCGCTCCAAGTCGCTTTCCGGCCCGTGAGTATGGCGTCAATTATTATACTTATTGATAAAATGAGGCGAAAACGGCAATAATGTTGTTTGAAAACAACAGAAGATAAGAAAAATGTTGTGAGTAGGAAACAAAATAGAATAAAAGTGTTGTTTGTAAACAACAAAATGCAGATTAAATTGTTTTATGTAAACAACAATTCTTATCTTTGAATAAAAAATGGAAGAACTGTATTTTATATTTACCCGACAGTTGAGAAATGTAAGCATGCAATTCTTCAGGTATCTGCACGATAAGATCGATTGGTCGAACCGATTAATTTTTATTTTA
>JAAYTC010000079.1 GCA_012518155.1 Bacteroidales bacterium
GTAAGGGGTTGAACAATCTGCTTGTCAAAATGGGGATGGGCCTTGCTTTCACGGATGCGGCCGATTTCTCCGGTATGTCTGATCAGGACGCGAAGATCGATTTTGTAAAACAGGATACCTACATCAGCACCGATGAAAAAGGAACCGAGGCCGCGGCAGTCACTACTATTGGGATGGTAATGACCTCCATGCCGATGGAGCCCCGACGAGTGGTCTTTAATGCCAATCGCCCGTTCATCTATCTTATCCAAGAAAACTCAATCGGTGCCATCCTTTTCATGGGGGCGGTCAAGGAGTAGTTCTTATTTTTTTATCTTACTGATAAACAGCATAGTTTGACAAAATGGACAACTTTTGATGTACTCGAAAATATTAAACATCTAATAATCAATCCGATAAAATTTACTTAAGAAAATTTCACACACGTTGTTGATAACCTTTTGTGATAATGTTTGGCGATTCAGGAAACTTTCTATAAAATTGCAAAACCAAAACCTGCCTGAAGATGGATTGCGATATAGCTTACAAAATAACGATCCATTGTAAAGTTCGGTTTACCATTATATTCATTGTTTAATTAACAACGTTGCTGATGAAAAAGAAGAGATACACTTTCGACGAAGCATATAACGCCTCGCTGGATTATTTCCAAGGCGATGAGCTGGCGGCCAAGGTGTGGGTGAGCAAGTACGCTCTAAAAGACAGCCAGGGGGAGATCTACGAGAAGACCCCCGAGGACATGCACTGGAGGTTAGCTAAAGAGGTGGCCCGGATCGAGAAAAAATACGCCAACCCGCTGAGCGAACAGGAGCTTTTCGACCTGTTCGACCGGTTCCGCTATATTATCCCGCAGGGGAGCCCCATGACCGGTATCGGGAACGATTACCAGGTGGCATCGCTGTCGAACTGCTTCGTGATCGGGATGGAAGGTAATGCCGATTCATACGGCGCGATCATCCGTATCGATGAAGAGCAGGTGCAGCTGATGAAGCGGCGCGGCGGGGTAGGGCACGACCTATCGCATATCCGGCCCAAGGGGTCGCCCGTGAAGAACTCGGCCCTCACCTCCACCGGGTTGGTCCCTTTTATGGAGCGTTACTCCAACTCCACCCGCGAGGTGGCGCAAGACGGACGTCGGGGCGCGCTGATGCTGAGCGTCTCGATAAAACATCCCGATTCCGAGGATTTTATCGACGCCAAGATGGAGCAAGGAAAGGTGACCGGCGCGAATATCTCGGTGAAGATCGATGATGCCTTCATGAAGGCGGTTTCCGATGGGAAGCCTTACGTGCAGCAGTTCCCCATCGATGCTGCCGATCCCAAGTACGACAAGTCCATCGACGCGAAAGAGCTATGGGACAAAATAGTGCATAACGCGTGGCGTTCGGCCGAGCCCGGAGTACTCTTCTGGGACACCATCATCCGGGAATCGGTCCCCGATTGCTATGCCGACCTTGGCTTCAAGACCGTGTCGACCAACCCGTGCGGCGAGATCCCACTCTGTACGTACGACAGCTGCCGACTTTTGGCAATCAACCTTTATTCTTACGTGGTGAATCCTTTCAAGGAGGATGCTTATTTCGATTTCGAACTCTTTGGAAAGCATGTGCAGCTGGCGCAGCGCATCATGGACGATATCGTGGACCTGGAGTCGGAGAAGATCGATATGATCCTCGAGAAGATCGAGGCCGACCCCGAATCCGAAGAGGTGAAATCTGCCGAACGCAACCTATGGAAGAAAATTCAACGCAAGACCATGCAAGGCCGTCGTACCGGCGTGGGCATCACCGCCGAGGGCGATATGCTGGCCGCCCTGGGCATCCGGTACGGGTCGGATGAAGGAAATGATTTTTCGGAAAAAGTACACCGCACCGTGGCACTCAACGCCTATGCCTCCTCCGTGGAGATGGCCAAAGAGCGCGGCGCTTTCGAGATATTCGACGCGGAACGCGAGAAAAACAATCCCTTTATAAATCGCATCAAAGAGGCTGACCCCGAGTTGTATAAGAAGATGGTGAAATACGGAAGGCGCAACATCGCCCTCCTTACCATCGCCCCCACCGGGACCACCAGCTTGATGTCGCAAACCACCTCCGGAATTGAACCGGTGTTCATGCCCGTTTACACGCGTCGCCGCAAGGTGAACCCTAACGACAAGGACGTGAAGATCGATTTCGTGGACGAAAATGGCGATTCGTGGGAAGAGTACACCGTGTTCCACCACAAGTTTGTCACCTGGATGGAAGCCAACGGGCACGCCACTACCAAGAAATATAGCGCGCAGGAGATCAATGAACTGGTCGCTCAATCGCCCTATTACAAGGCGACTTCGGGCGATGTGGACTGGCTTCAGAAGGTGAAGATGCAGGGAAGGGTGCAGAAGTGGGTAGACCACTCCATCAGCGTCACCATCAACCTACCGGAGGATGTGAGCGAAGAGTTGGTCGGCGAGCTCTACATGGAAGCGTGGAAGAGCGGTTGCAAGGGCTGTACCGTGTACCGCGAGGGGTCGCGTGCAGGCGTGCTTATCTCCAACGGCGATGCCAATAAAGAAGAGGAAGACGACGATTGCTTCGAACTGCCGCAAGTGGTTACCTCCCGCCCCGTGGAACTGGAAGCCGACGTGATCAAGTTCCAGAACAACAAGGAGAAGTGGATCGCCTTTATCGGTTTGCTCAACGGCAGGCCCTACGAGATCTTTACCGGGCTCCATGACGAGGACGACGGCATCATGGTGCCCAAGAACGTTACCAAGGGGAAAATTATCAGGGCCTACGACAACGACGGCACCAAGCATTACGACTTCCAATTTCAGAACCGGCGCGGCTACAAGGTCACCATCGAGGGACTGGACGGCAAGTTCAACCCCGAATTCTGGAACTACGCCAAGCTTATCTCCGGCGTACTCCGTTACGGCATGCCTATTGATCAGGTTATTAAATTGGTGTCAGGACTCGATTTGGACAGCGAGACCATCAACACTTGGAAGAACGGGGTAGAGCGCGCGCTCAAGCGTTACCTGCCCAACGAGACCGAGGCCAAAGGCCAAAAGTGCCCCGTCTGCAACCAAGAAGCACTGGTCTACGAAGAGGGGTGCCTCAAGTGCCGCAACTGCGGTGCTTCCAAGTGCTGATCCCCCGTTGATCCCGTAACGGTCACTTGCCGGTGCAAACCGGTTGGCCGTTCCCGGTAGTTTACTTCCTACCGGGAGTCCTATAAACATAAACAGCGATGCCATTAAAGGTGTCGCTGTTTCTGTTTAATTTTCAAGGCTTCAGTTTCCAAATTTTATCTGCGGCCGGTAAATATTCCGGAAGCGCGGCCGATCCGTACCAAGTAAAAATCTCGTAATCGAGCAACCCGTTATTAATTGCCGGGTCGGTTTGTAATACTTCTTTTGCTTCCTCTATGGAGGCGATATTGTTCAATATGAAAATGCCCCGGTAGTTTTTATCGTTGCTCCCCAGTGGGCCGGCCACGACCATCTTTTCTTCGCTGACCAGCTTATTAATATTGTCCAAGTGACCCCTGAAGCTTTCCCGAATAAGTTCTTGGTCCGTCGTCGCGTTCGTGCCCGTCTTCAAGATCACGAGAAAATAGCTTTTCATCCCGTAATCGTCCCCTCCCAATTTCTCGGCCAGCGATTTATCGTAATTCGGGTTAGAGTCCATCGCGACCTGCCGATTATTTGATGCTCCTTCATTCGGGTCAAAATCCAATTTAAACTCTTTATTTTCCGAATAATACGTTTTTACCTTGGGGCTACCCCAGACGTCCGCTTTGGCTACCATTGAAAACAGTAGTCCCATCAGGATCAGACTGTAACGTAGATGTTTAATGAGCCTTTCCATTGTAGTCGTGCTTTTATTGATTAGATTTCAAAGATAAATCATTTCTTTTAATAAATATTATTTTTCTCCATAATGTCCAGAGGCACTTATTATCAATACAGTAATTATATCTTCGTGAATTTCATAGATTAATCGATGCTCTCTTGTTATACGTCTTGACCATTGACCTTTTCTGTTTCCCTTTAAAGCTTCCGGTTTACCTGTTCCTGTA
>JAAYTC010000080.1 GCA_012518155.1 Bacteroidales bacterium
CCCCCGCGACCATTGCCGAGGTGTTGACCAAGCCCGATTCCAGCACAGACTACTTTATGGTGTCCGGTGAAATTACTGAGATTGACAATCCGACATACGGTAATGTCTATTTGAAGGACGGTGAAAGTGAAATTTACGTGTATGGCGTGTACCCGGGGTACGGCGCCACCGGCGATTTTAGAAAAGACCTGCTGGAAACCAAGGGAATTAAGGTAGGAGACCAACTAACCGTTATTGGCACGAAGACCACTTATACAAATAGTGCAGGCGTATCAACAATTCAGCTAACGAATGGTATCTACTTCAGCCACGAGAGTCCCCAATAGGTGATTTAATATTATACCGTGCGAGATACATCGTGCGGCAGTGATCAAAGCCGTGTAACAAAAAGGCGTTACACGGCTTTCCTGTTTTCGTACTTTCTCCGTACCATCTCCGCTTCCTCCTTATCTGTTTATAAGGGGGATATAAGGAGGCAATAAGGAGGATATAAGGAGGCACCGGCCCAGATACAGCGAAGGTAGTACGAAAGTAGCACGAAGGTAGCACGATGGAGCCGTGCGAAAGGTGCTTTCAGGGGGAGGGGAAATAAAATTCCCTGAGTTCTTGTTTTCAAAGAAAAAATGACGTTAATTTGTTATTTCATCTGCACGTGTGGAAAGGCCGATTACTTTAAATTAAATGGTATTTAACGATATAAACTGGAAACAATTCATAGAAAAAGGAGACGAGACGTCTTTTTCAACCCTTTACAACCGATACGTGGACGATCTGTTCTCGTACGGGATGAGCCTTGGCTTTCAGAAAGAGGCGTGCAAAGATGCCATTCAGGACACTTTTTACAAGCTCTATATTTCCCGCGCGAAATTGCGACATATAAGCAACGCGACTGCCTATATTTTCAAGTCTTACAAGCATCGTCTTATCGATATGTACCGGGGCAGTATAAAAGGAGAATCGATCGAACCACTTACCGAAACGTTCGCGATGCAGGTAACGGCTCTCGATACCATGATCGATATTGAAAACACCCGATTATTAAAAGATAAAGTCGCGTCGCTTCTGGAAAGCCTTACCCCGAATCAACGCGAAGTAGTCTACCTTAAATACATGATTGGCTTGCAGCATAAGGAGATAGGCGAAATTCTAGATATTCGCGAGGAATCGGCACGCAAGCTGCTGTACCGAAGCATGGAGAAATTACGTGAACAAGTCACCCAAAAAGATTTTCTGGAGGCCTTCTCCGGGCTCGCGTTGCCCTTGTGGTTATCCGGAATCTTGTAAAAAACCTGCACCACAAAACGTTCCGATTCACCAAATGTTAAATTTACCACTTTTTCATTTATTTATGTCCACGAAAGATGAACTCGGCCGTCATTCTATAAAAAGCATCACTGTGACGGATAAAAATCAGTTTTTTGAGAGCGCTCAAGATTTTCTCCTCGACGAAAAATTTATTCGTTGGAGGCTCTTCGATACAGAGGAATCGAACGAGTATTGGCGTGACTTCTTGGCGAGGAATCCTCACCTGCGAGCAGATGTGCAAAATGCAATCTCGCGCTTCGACGCGATTAAAATTAATCAGCACACGTTGCCCGATGCGGAGAAAATGGAGGTCTACCAAAATGTTCTCGTCAAAATTGATCGTTACAAGAGAAATAAAAGGCGAGAGTTATCGCGACAAATCGGTTCGGTTGCCGCGGTATTTCTGATTGGCTTGTTGATGGTGCTGTATGTTACGCGCGACGGGGAGCCGGATGCGGTTGAAGTTTCCGCCACGGATGCTATCGTCGGCGAAACACTTCCGGATGAAGAGATTTACCTTTTGTCGGGGGATGAAAAAATAAGCATTGCCCATAAAGCACATATTGGCCTCACCGGGGAAGGAAAGGTTTTGGTAACGGATAGCAGCGACACTCGAAAAGAGCTTCGGCTAGCAACTGCCGAGATAAACCGGCTGGTGGTGCCTTACGGGAAACGAACCAACGTAACGCTCTCCGATGGAACGGAGGTTTGGTTGAATTCAGGTACGCGGCTCGACTTCCCCACCGAGTTCGTGGGCGATACGAGAGAAATTCACGTGAACGGCGAAATATTTATCGACGTGGTGCATAATCCTGATATCCCCTTTATCGTGCATGCACAAGGCATGGGCATTCACGTGCAAGGCACCTCTTTTAATGTTTCGGCATATAACGACGATCATAAAAAAACGGTGGTCCTGGTAAATGGAAAGGTGCACGTGGAAACCGAGGGGAAGGAGCGGGCCGAATTGTTGCCCAACGAAAAAATTGAGATGATGGGAAATGAAATCACGAAAGAACCGGTCGACGTTTCGGAATACATTAGCTGGACAAAGGGGATATTGCAGTTCGATGAAGCACCTGTATCGGAGATTCTCAAGAAGATCGGAAGATACTATAACGTGCAGTTCGACGGTAACCCGGGAATCGAATTAAACGAGATCAGCTGTTCGGGCAAACTGTTTCTGTCAAACAACCTCGATAGCGTGATGACCTCCATGTCGGTTATTTCATCCACCGTGTATAAAAGAGAAAACAATACCATTCATATAACTAAAAAATAGTAGATGCCTATGAGATAAGGAACCCGATAAAAAAAAGATCGGACGATGTTGCCACATTGCCCGATCACAAGGAAATTAATCCACAACGAATTATCAATTAGTATGTAAAACTAAAATCCATTACAAATGTATGAAAGAAATAATTAAACCTAGCTTACTTGCATCGAAAAAATGCAATAGAGCCCTAAAAATCATGAAGATTTCGATGTTGTTATTTTTTCTCTGCCTCTTTTCAATCACGGCAGAGAACACCTATTCCCAACAAGCGGAGCTCACGTTGGAGGTGAGAAATGTGACCCTGAAAGAGGCCATTTCAGAAATTGAGAGAACAAGCGATTACGTGTTCCTTATTACCAATGAGGCGGCGGCGGAACTGAACAAACAGACGAGCCTTCGCGCGAATAAGGAGTCGATTCACACGATTCTAGAGTCCCTTCTGGAGGACACGAACTTGGGATATACCGTGGTTGAGAGACAAGTATCGGTGTATAAAAGCGAGTCGTTGAAAGCAGAAGAGGCTTCCGTGAATAAAATAAGAGAGATTCAACAGCAAAAAAGAACCGTTAGCGGACAAGTTGTCGACGCGTACGGCATCGCGATTATCGGTGCGAACATTGTAGAGCAAGGAACCACCAATGGTACAGTGACCGATATGGATGGAAATTTCTCGTTGAGCGTGGCCGACAACGCCACACTGAGTGTATCGTACATCGGGTACGTTACGCAAGATGTAGCTACCGCGGGAATGACCACCCTAAATATCGTGCTTCAAGAAGATACAGAAGCTTTGGATGAGGTGGTGGTAGTTGGGTACGGTACCCAGCGGAAAGTAAACCTTACCGGGGCGGTAGGCGTGGTAAGCGGTGAAGAGATATCTTCAAGAGCAACCACCGACGTGCTGAGCGCGATGCAGGGGCAAATGCCGGGAGTTACTGTATTGCGGTCGAGCGGTAAACCGGGCTCGGAGACGGGCGGTACCTCCGCTATCCGTATACGGGGATTTTCGTCGTCGAACGAGGCGCATGCCTTGGTGTTGATTGATGGAATCGAAGGTAACCTGGAAACGTTGAATGCCGGTGATATCGAATCGATTTCGGTACTGAAAGACGCGGCATCGGCTTCTATTTACGGGGCACGTGCAGCCGCGGGTGTTATCTTGGTGACGACCAAAAAAGGTGCTCAACAACGCGCACGGGTCTCCT
The DNA here is from genome assembly GCA_012518155.1 of Bacteroidales bacterium. Classification (GTDB taxonomy): domain Bacteria; phylum Bacteroidota; class Bacteroidia; order Bacteroidales; family Dysgonomonadaceae; genus Proteiniphilum. The sequence goes on from JAAYTC010000080.1 coordinate 3,790, forward strand.
ATAATGGGTCGTTCGGTATCAACACGCCGGGGAACATGCCTAAACGGATACCGGTGTGGGAAGAGATTGATATCATCAACTTGATGCGTTCGAATAACTCGGGTACGCCCGCGAGAAACGAAGAGCAAACTTCGTGGATGTCGAATCCCAACATCGCGTATACTCCCAATGGGGCACGTTATACTTTTCAAGGAAATACCAACTGGCTGGCCGAAGGCGCAAACGAATATTCTACCCAGCAGACGCACACGGTGTCGGTTACCGGTGGGAGCGAAAAAACGCAATATTTTGTTTCGGGGGGATTTTATAAGAACAATGGGTTGCTTAAATACGGGCCGGACGACTTTAACCGGGTAAACCTCCGTACTACTTTGAATACCGAGATCAACGATTACGTCGATTTCAATATCAATGCCTCCTACGAGGGCACCGTTCAGAGGGAAAATCCTTACGGGGCGGAGAATGTCTTCGGGTTGCTGTACAACAACCTGGGATGGCAAACAGTTTACCTGCCGGAGTACGACACGAACTATGGCGTGAATCCCTACAATACCGACTATCAACGAAATCCCATCTCGATCATGAAAGAGGGGGGCGAGAACAGAAGACAACGTCAATATTTTTCAGGGATTGCCAATATTCACGTGAAAAATCTGGTATAGGGCTTAACGCTTGACTTAAACATGTCGCGTCGCGCCGGTTTCGCGAACCAAGATGTGGAGCGGCCGCTGCTTTTCTCTAACGGGAGAAACGGATCGGAACGTCCTGCTTACCACGTGAACAACCCGCAAAGTGTACAGAAGGTTAGAAGCCTCAGTTACCAAGATAAGTTCGAGGCACTGGTGAATTACGACTGGAGAGGCGATGACCACCATTTTCATGTGTTAGGGGGAGCTTCGTACGAGCAGTACCTCAATGATCAGATCAGTGGGACGGCTCGAAACGGTGTGTCGAACAACTTCTTTAGCTTCAATTTTTACGACAATAGCTTGGCGACCAATTCGGTACTGAGCGACCTTATTCAGCCCTGGAAGATGGCTTCACTGTTTGGCCGTGTTAATTACGATTATGCCGATCGCTACCTCCTGGAGGCTACCGTCCGCTACGATGGAAGTTCGAGGCTGGCACCGGGTAACCGTTGGGGCGTGTTCCCTTCGATTTCGGGCGCGTGGCGCATCAGCGAAGAGGCGTTTTTCGAGAGCGCACGCGATAAAGTGGATAACCTGAAGCTACGGGCTTCGTGGGGACAGTTGGGTAACAGTACGGTACTCAGAAACGATTTTTATCCCTACATCGGCTTGGTGTCTTCGGGCACTCATTTTGGAGTTCCCTACTATTATCAAGATAAAATGATTTCGTCGGATATCACGTGGGAGACCGTAACGTCGACCAACGTGGGGGTGGACCTGGGATTCCTGAGGAATCGATTAAATGTTACCGCCGATTACTACTGGAAGAAGAACAACGATATGTTGTCGCAAGCAACGATGGGTAACCTAAATGGCTATCCACAAAACAAATTGCCTTTCGAGAACGTGGGTATCCTGAAAGTATGGGGATGGGAAATATCGGTCGACTGGCGTGATCAGATTGGAGATGTGACCTATCAGGTGGGGCTTAGCATCGATGATAGTAAAAACGAACTGGTTAAATACCAAGGGGCGAGTTCTATCAGCGCGGGTACCATTGCAAGATTGGAGGGATATCCTCTTAGAACGATTTGGGGATACCAAACCGATGGTTTCTGGAGCAGCCGCCAAGAGTACTTGGATTATAAAGCTGCGAACCCGGGATATGAATCATACGATTGGGACGCTCGACTGGACGGTGGCGACGTGCGCTACGTGGCACAAGGGAACCCCGACCACCGGATAGGTGTTGGTGGAGGTACTCCCGACGATCCCGGCGACTTGATTTTTCTCGGAAACGAGAACCCGCGTTACATGTACGGGTTTAATTTGGGCCTGCAATGGAAAGATTTCGATTTCTCCATGTTCTGGCAAGGCGTGGCGAAGAGAAAGTACGTGGTGCACAACGATATTTTTTATCCTGTAAACTACGACAGAACACCGCACTCCGAACTCATTCGCTTGGGTTACTGGACAGAGGAGACGCCGGATGCCTATTTTGCAAAGCTCGTTGAATACCAAACGTACAACTACCAAGTGTCGGACCGGTGGGTACAAAATGGTGCTTACCTGCGACTCAAAAACGTTCAGCTGGGTTACACGATTCCGGTACCGGAAAATATCCTGCAGTCGTTACGAGTATACGTGATGGGTAATGATGTGTGGGAATACACGAAAGCGAAATTTAAGGCGCTTGACCCGGAGGTGAGCAATAATAAAAATAGGAACTATTACCCGTTCTTCCGCACGTGGACAATGGGCGTTAGTTTAACATTTTAACAGTATTGAAACATGAAAAAAATCATATATATTCTCAGTGTATGTTTTATGGTAGTTGCATGGACAGGATGTGACGAACTATTAGACGTGACCCCGCAAACAGACTTCTCGGACGTGGATTTCTGGAAATCGGAGAACGATTTGAAAGGAGCCACTATGCGGCTGTACCAACAGTTGCCATTTCTTACTCAGGATCAACGTGCCGACGAGTGGGTGAGCCGGAACGCGAATTCTATCAGTATGGGAAGTAGGCCGATACCTACCACTTCAGGCGACTGGACCGATAATTACCAACGTATTTTCGCAACCAATAACATTCTTGAAAAGGCTGTGAACGCGCCGATAGATGAACAGATTATTAATAAATACTTGGCCCAGGCCCGTTTCTTTCGGGCATGGTATTATTTCGACCTGGTATCGAAGTATGGTGATGTGCCGCTGGTATTGAAAACGTTCAAAAGTACAGCGGATCCGGACCTGAAAATGGGGCGTGCCCCGCGAGCAGACGTGATACAGCAAATTTACGACGACCTGGAGTTTGCAGCAGAGTGGTTGCCTACTCGCGCGGACATGGAATCGGTCGTCGACGAATTTGAACGCCGATTCGTAACGCGCTCTTCGGCTTTAGGGCTTATGGTACGCGTAGGTTTACGAGAAGGTACCATGCTGAAATTTCATGGCATGGGCAGCGACTCGGAATGGAGGAGCCACTTGCAAAAAAGTATCGATGCCTTTAACCTACTCAAGGCCGAAGGCCATGAGCTGTATACCGAAGGAGGTCCCTCGGTGGCATACCAGGCAATGTTCTTGGATGAAAGCAATAGCACGAATAAAGAAATTATATTCGCGAAGGCGTATGGCCCGAACGAAACCACAGGTTCGAGCGCGGTATTGCATAACTTCACCGCCGGAACCGCGATGGGGGTTCAATTAAGCCGTACGATGATTGATACCTACCTCTACGCGGATGGGCTGCCTCGCGAGAAATCGAGCTTGGTGGTGGCCAACGAAACCTCGTTCAATCACGTGTTTGGGTATGAAAGCGATGGTGTGACACGCCTTGCAGGTGGCATAGGCGAGCGCGACCCGCGTTTGGAATTGTCTATTTGGCGGGTATTCGATCCCCAAGACACCGAAGAAGCTACCGTGGCCGGCAAACGAATAGGATTTCTCCTCTGTGGAACAGGTCCGTACAGGCCAGACATGGCGAGGAGAAATGCCTCGGTAGGGTATACCGCTAAAAAAATATTCGTTGGTTCGCTCTATAACAAGGACGACACCGACCTGATCCATATTCGGTGGGGGGAGATGTTGATCGCCTACGCGGAAGCGCTCTACGAATTGAACGGGTCGATTACTGATGCTCAGCTGGATGAAACGGTGAATGCATTACGTGCCCGAGTGGGATTCGATGCACGGCTCACGAACGCGTTCGTGAACGCGAACGGGTTAGATATGAGGGAAGAGATTCGCCGGGAGCGACAAGTGGAGCTGATGGGCGAGAACCATCGCTACGACGACCTTATTCGTTGGAAAACGGCCGAAACGGTGTTGCCTAAAGCATGGTTGGGTTGCAAGTTTATCGCAAGCGAAACCAATGATGGCGAACAGTTGGCGGTTGACCCCACCTTTACCTCACGACTCACGGATGAGGAAGGTAAGTTAGATGGCGTGCAGGAATACGGTTATCCGGAACTCCATATCTATGTTTACCAACGTTCAACCGAGCGTCGTTTCGATCCTGCAAAGGATTATTTCTATCCGATTCCAACCTACGAGATTGGCCAGTCTGACGGAAATATTGAACAAAATCCCGGATGGCGTTAATCATTTCATGCACATTAAAATAACAGTTCAATGAAAAAGATATTATTCATACTAACAGCAGCGGTTGTGTTGTTTACAACCGGTTGCGCGAAATTTAACACGTGGGAGGATGGACTCCCCGAAATGGAACACGTGTATTATATCGGTTTTTACAAGACCAATATTGCCACTGATCATCTTTCGTATGAAATTGATCAAAATGGCAACGCGAGATGGAGATACGGTGCCAGTGCTACCGTTGGAACATGGCGTGCAACCGAAGAGGCGTGGGTAGCCACCATCCCCATTCAGTTATACAGTGAACGGGTGCGTGACTACGACGCGGTGAACTATTTCTGGGTGTATAACCTCGAGGGAAGCTCACTTACAGAAGGCACCGATTACACGGTAACGCTCGAGGATGGAACCGAACTAACCCCCGACGCCAACGGGGCCTACTCGCTTACTTGGCCGGAAACCAAAAAGGGGATCCAGAACATCAAGATTAAACGGGCGGCGACCGCGCCTAACGGTAGTTTACGGGTAAACCTGTACGACCCGGCGAAAGGGGCACCGGTTATGACCGATTTGTCGACTACTATTCAGAACCAAACCGCGGAATATGAAATACGCTGCATGACGCACGACAATGACCGCGTAATGGTTACGTTTACTGATTAATACTACATAAATAGTCGAGAGCAAGTTTAAAATCCGATTGGGAATCATACCGTTTTCCGGTCGGATTTTAATTTTACTGATCTACATGTTCAATAGTCATTATGTTGATATCTAAAATCTTACTCGATATAAACTCTAATGCAATTACGAAACGTGTGAATTGAATAAAACCAAAAAAGCAAAAGAATTATGAGAATAGCAATCATTTTTTTAGTCTGCACGATCCTCACGGGTTGCGCTCAGCGTTCATCGAAAGGCAGCTTTATAGAGCCTGCCATGGAGGTGGCCGTGTATCAGCTCGAGGCAGCCATCGCCCATATCCCGGATACGATGGAGAATTATGGCCCGGTGGCGTTGCACGACGATGGCAGTGTAAAATACATGAGAAACGTGTTGGACTGGAGGGTAGGGTTCTTTCCCGGTTCGCTCTGGTACCTATACGACTACACGAGGGATGAGCAGTGGAAGCAGTTTGCCGAACGCTTTACACTCGATATAGAAGAGGCAAAATATAACACCCGTCACCACGACGTGGGTTTTATGATCGAGTGTAGTTTCGGAAATGGATACCGCCTCACGAAAAACGACCATTATAAGGATGTAATGATCGAAGCGGCACGCTCCTTGTCTACACGCTTCGACCCGCGCGTGGGGGCAATCATGTCGTGGAGCCCCAATGTTAAGCTCGACCGGCAGTACCCGGTAATTATCGATAACATGATGAACTTGGAACTGCTGTTTAATGTTACCGAGCTTACCGGCGATTCAACCTTTTACAATATTGCCGTGTCGCACGCCGATATTGCTATAAGGGATCATTATCGTCCCGATTACAGCTGTTATCACGTGGTGGACTACGACAGCATCACGGGCGAAGTGCGTAGCCGCAAGACGGCCCAAGGGTATGCCGACGAGTCGTCGTGGGCCCGCGGACAAGCTTGGGGGCTGTACGGGTTTGCCATGTGTTATCGCGAAACGGGGTACGAGCGTTATTTAGAGCAAGCCGAACATATTGCTAACTGGTGGCTTACCCAAGCAACGATGCCCGAAGATGGGGTGCCTTATTGGGATTTCGACGCGCCAAATATTCCGGATGAACCGCGTGACGCTTCGGCCGCCGCGATTGCTGCTTCTGCCTTTTTGGAGTTGGCCTCGTTTAATACAGAACGGAGCGACGAATATTTAAAAGTGGCCGAAAAAACGTTGGCATCGCTCGCTTCGCCTGCTTACTTGGCGGAACCGGGTGAGAACGGCTATTTTATATTGAAACATAGCGTTACCAGCTTCCCCGGCAACTCGGAAATCGATGTGCCGTTGAACTACGCTGACTATTACTTCTTGGAAGCGTTGCTGCGCTATCAAAAAATGATGTGAACTAGGTTTACTTGAACTATACGCAACCCAGCGTGAAACTCTACCCGAGTAAATCAACGAGAGGTAAAAAGGAAATGGACGGGAGAAATTTAAAATAAACTCCTGTCCTTTCTTTTTTTCTTGCCGGTTTTCGTTAAAATGAATATCTTTGTCTAATATAAAAAGCAAGAATTCTGGCGAGCTTGTCAATAGCATATCGCTTTTAAAGCGTAGTTTTATCAGAATTGATGAAGTAAGTTGTAGAATAAAAATGCAAAAATATGAATATACAATTTGTTTCAAATAAGAAAGGCAAAATTAAAGCAGTGCAAGTTTCCTTGAAAGAATGGCAGGATATTGAAAGGAAATTGGAAGCGTACGATTTAGCCCAAAGTATAAAAGTTGGTTTTAGTGAAATGAAGCAGATAGAAAAGGGTGAGTTGAAAGCAAATCGTTTTGAAGACTTTATCAATGACCTTTGAAATCATACCGACGCCCAATTTTGAAAAGGAAGCTAAAGCCTTACAAAAAAAATATATCTATTGTCCGTTTTTGATAAATCGGAAAAAGAAACTATAACCGATAATTTTTTGAAATTACTTCTGAATAACTTAGATGAATAAATGAAAACATTACACGTCCCAAACCAAACAATCGCGCAATACGAGACCGTTTTCGATAAAATAAAAATGATATTGGAAGCGGGTGCCGAAGCTGCTATTGATCAAGTAAACTGGAAAGAAGAGTTCCCAAAATCGCTGCCTGTAACCGTGCGAGTGGCGCACGATGGGGAGCGCCTGTATCTCTATTACACGGTGACGGGAGAAGCCGTGCGAGTGGCTAATTATACCGACTTTGGCTCGGTCTGGGAAGATAGTTGCGTGGAGTTTTTCATGCAACGTGAAGGAGAAGCGATCTACCGGAACTTCGAGTGTAACGCGCTGGGTGTATTGCTTTCCCGACGCAACGAGGCAAGGGGGAAGGGCGAGTCGCAGACCGATATGATGCCCTCGATTTCGCGATTTGGAACCGTTCAACATCGGTACGAGGAAGGCAAAGAGGTGAGCGACTGGACGATGTACCTGGAGATTCCCAAGGAAGCACTCGGCTTCGCCTCGCACGAGTCGCTCAGTGGGCAAAAAATACGGGCTAATTTTTATAAATGTGGAGATAAAACCCCGGAGCCTCACTACCTAAGTTGGAGCCCGATTGATCTTCCCGAGCCTAATTTTCATGCCCCCCGCTATTTCGGGTTGCTCGAATTAGAATAACCACTCGCTACGCCCCAATTGGCATGTAACATAAATAACCCAAAAAATATAACATCCTAAAACAATTTAGAGAGAATGGACGAAAAGAACCAACTGAAAGAGATCGTTTTTCAATTTATTGAATCGAACGATAACGTGGAGATCAAACCCCTGGGTAAAGGGCATATTAACGACTCCTATAAAGTAGATGCCGGCGAGAATGAATACGTTTTGCAGCGCGTGAACCATCACATATTTAAAAATGTTCCCGAGCTACAAAATAATATCCACCGGGTTACAAGCCACATACGGGCGAAACTGACGGAACAAGGAGTGGCCGATGTCGACCGTAGAGTTCTCACGTTGGTGCCCACTCACGAGGGTATTTTATATTACAAGGACGCGGCGGGTGACTACTGGCGGTTGATGGATTTTATTACCGAAAGCAAGAGCTACGACGAGATTACTCCCGAGTTGGCCTACCGTGCAGGAAAGGCGTTCGGTGATTTCCAGAGTACGCTTGCCGACCTGCCGGGTGAACCCCTGCACGAGACTATTCCCGATTTCCATAACATGGAAACGCGACTGGCTACCTTCAGGGAGGCTGTGAAAGCGGATAAAGCGGGCCGACTGAACGAGGTGGCCGATTTGGTGAAGGAGATAGAAGATCGTGCCGAGGAGATGTGTAAGGCGGAGAGGTTGCATCGCGAAGGTAAACTCCCCAAGCGGATCAATCATTGCGATACAAAAGTTAATAACGTGCTGTTCGACGAGGAGGATCAAGTGCTCTGCGTGGTTGACCTCGACACGGTGATGCCGGGATACGTGCTTTCTGATTTTGGTGACTTTATCCGCACGGGGGCGAACACGGGTGCCGAAGATGATAAAAACTTGGATAACGTGTCGGTAGACCTGGATATATTTAAAGCGTACGCGAAGGGGTACCTCGAAAACGCGGCGTCGTTTTTGACCGATATTGAGATTGAAAACCTGGCGTTTGGCGCGAAACTACTTACTTACATGCAAACGGTGCGTTTCTTTACCGATTATATCGATGGCGATGCTTACTACAAGATCGCGTATCCCGAACATAATCTGGTGCGGACAAAGGCACAGTTTAAACTGCTTCAGAGCCTGGAGGATAATTTTGATGAGATGCAACGCATCGTGGGAAATATATTGTCCAAAAATTGATGGGGTAAAGAAAAAATCACTATCTTCGCGTCGCTTTATTTTGAGGAGATAACGTGGCAAAATTCAGTTTGTACAATATTCCACTCGAAGACCTCCCCGAAGGGATGTCTACATTTGAATATGTCCTTGAGAGAAAATTCTTCGACGCCATAGAGGGGGAGGAGGTTCGAAAAGGGAACGTGGCGGTGGTCGTTCATGTAAAACGGTCATCGGCCACCTTTGAATTGAACTTTGAAATTAAGGGGGTGATCCAGATTCCCTGTACGCGTTGTTTGGACGATATGGATCAAGAGGTAGATACTCGGAACCGGCTCATCGTGAAGTTTGGCGAAGAGTATTCCGAGGAGAGCGACGAGATCGTGATTATTCCGGAAGATGAGGGAGAAATCAATATCGCGTGGTTCTTGTATGAATTCATCGCCCTGACAATTCCGATAAAGCACGTGCATCCCGCGGGCGAGTGTAACCGAATTGTTTCTTCGAAATTCAGGAAACATCGGGCAGTTAGCACCGACGGCGACGAGAGTGAAGATAACGAGGGGGGGGGTGACGAGGATTTTGCCGAAGAGGAAGAGTCCCGTTCAAACGATCCTCGCTGGGACGCTCTCAAGGGATTGGACTTTGAAGATAATTGATTTAGTGAAATTATAAATAAACATACAAATGGCACATCCAAAAAGAAGACAGTCTTCTTCAAGACAAGGAAAAAGAAGAGCGCATGATCATGCCAAAACACCCACCATGGCAATTTGCTCAAACTGCGGTGCTTGGCATATCTATCATACCGTATGTGGTGACTGCGGATATTACAGGGGAAAACTAGCGATCGAGAAAGACGTGATCGTGTAAAAATATCCCCATATTCTCATGGAGTAAAAGACCCTGAAATAACCGAACGTTTTTCAGGGTTTTTTTCTCACGAATAATGCTTACGACAATGAAACAATTAAATGCCGTAATCACGGGAATTACAGCCAGTCTGCCCGATTATGTCCTAACTAATGAGGAGCTTTCGCGGTTGGTAGATACCTCCAACGAGTGGATCATGACCCGCGTGGGTATTAAGGAAAGGCGTATACTGAAAGGCGAAGAACAGGGTATCTCGGTACTGGGAACCGAAGCTGTTGAAGAGTTATTAAAAAAAACGGGTACGCGTCCCGAAGAGGTTGACGCGGTGGTGTTCGCCACCTCTACTCCCGATCATATTTTCCCTTCTGCCGCTTCGATCGTGGCTGAAAACTGTGGAATCAAACATGCCTTCTGCTTCGATATGGAGGTAGCATGCTCTGGCTTTATTTATGGGCTCGAGATATGTAACGGGTTGATTAAAACGGGCAAATACAAGAAAATAATCCTGATAGCCGGCGATAAAATGTCGTCGATCACCGATTATAACGATCGCACCACGTGCCCTCTCTTTGGAGACGCGGCCGGAGCGGTAATGATCGAGCCCACGGAGGAGGAGCTGGGCATTATTGACGCGAAACTTCATTCGGACGGGATCGGTTACCAGCCCCTGCAAATGAAAGCGGGGGGAAGTAAATATCCCGCTAGCCACGAAACGGTGGAAAAAGCAGAACACACCGTGAAGCAGGATGGACGAGTGGTGTTCAAGCATGCCGTGTCGAAGATGGCAGAGGTGTCACTGGATATTATGCAACGTAATAATTTAACGGTCGACGATGTGCAGTGGCTGGTGCCTCATCAGGCGAACATGCGTATTATTGATGCTACCATCCAGCGTACAGAGCTGCCACGAGAAAAGGTGATGATCAATATCGAAAAATATGGCAATACAAGTGCCGGAACCATACCTTTGTGCCTCTGGGAATGGGAGCCTAAACTGAAAAAGGGCGACAATATTATTCTTACCGCTTTCGGAGCGGGATTTTCATGGGGAAGTGTTTACCTCAAGTGGGGGTACGATGGCGCATAGCGGAGCCCAAAATATGGAGCAGGTAAAGCATCGCTCAGGATTCGTGAATATCGTGGGTAACCCCAACGTGGGGAAATCCACGTTGATGAACCGGCTGGTGGGAGAACGAATTTCTATCATCACGGCGAAAGCACAGACCACTCGCCACCGGATAATAGGTATCGTGAATACCCCGGAATATCAGGTGGTGTACTCCGATACACCGGGAGTGTTGCGTCCTAATTACAAGCTGCAGGAATCGATGTTGAGTTTTTCGTTGTCGGCTCTCGGTGACGCGGATGTATTGTTATACGTGACCGACGTGGTCGAGAAAATCGATAAGAACGACCAATTCTTGCAGAAGGTGCAGGAGCTAGAGTCGCCCGTTTTACTGCTGATTAATAAAATAGACCAAACCAACCAGGAGGAGCTTGAGAATATGGTTGCCGAGTGGGGCGAACTGTTCCCAAACGCGGAAATATATCCCATCTCTGCATTGAACAATTTCAACGTGGATAGGGTGCAGAAGAGGGTATTGGAACTTTTGCCGGAATCGCCTCCTTACTTCGAAAAAGACGCGCTCACCGATAAGCCGGTACGTTTTTTCGTGACGGAGATCATCCGAGAAAAGGCCTTACTCATTTATCAAAAGGAGATTCCCTATTCTTTGGAGATGGTGGTTGAGGAGTACAAAGAGGAGCCGGATATTATACGAATTAGGGCTACCATTCTCGTGGAACGCGATTCCCAAAAGGGGATTGTTATCGGGCACAAAGGAGCATCCCTGAAAAGGTTGGGTACAATGGCTCGCAAAGATATTGAGCGTTTTTTGGAGAAACAGGTATACTTGCAACTCCATGTGAAGGTGGAGAAGGATTGGCGCAATCGGGATAACATGCTGAAAACGTTTGGCTATAAATTGGATTAGTCAGAAAAGGCGCGAAGTGAATTTTTTAGGAACGAGAGCAGAGTTGAGCTTGCTCAAACTTTGCCGAGTGACGACAGAAAAGGCGCGAAGCGAATTTCAAATCAATTTGGTGCTGGCGTGATTAAAATTGAACTTTATGCAGAATTTAGTAGCTATAGTAGGACGTCCAAACGTGGGTAAATCGACTCTTTTTAACCGTCTAACGAAGAGCCGTCAGGCAATTGTAACGGAAATAGCCGGTACCACGCGCGATCGACAGTATGGGAAAGTGAACTGGAACGGCCAAGATTTCTCGCTGGTCGATACCGGTGGATGGGTGGTGAATTCCGACGATGTAATGGAGGATGAAATCAACAAACAGGTGCTAATAGCCATCGAGGAGGCGGATGTAACTCTTTTCGTGGTGGATGTGATGCACGGGCTGACCGACTTGGACTCGAGTGTGGCGCAAATGCTGCGAAAATCAGGTAAGCCGGTGGTGCTTATAGCCAATAAAGCAGACAACTTCAACTTGGCTCACCAAGCGGCCGAGTTTTATTCACTTGGCTTGGGGGATCCCTACGGTGTTTCGTCCATCAATGGGGCGGGAACGGGCGACATGCTGGATCATTTGGTCACGCTGTTTTCGAAAGAGAACAGCGAAGATGAGTTGGAGGATATTCCCAAATTCGCGGTGGTGGGAAGGCCGAATGCCGGGAAATCGTCGATTGTTAATGCACTGATTGGTGAAGACCGAAATATTGTGACCGAGACTGCCGGGACAACACGCGATTCGATTCACACGCGCTACGAGAAGTTCGGCATGGATTTCTACTTGATTGATACGGCGGGGATACGAAAAAAAGGGAAAGTGAGGGAGGATTTGGAATATTTTTCGATCATTCGTTCCATTCGTTCGATCGAGAATGCCGATGTCTGTATCCTTTTGATTGATGCCCAGCGAGGAATCGAGAGCCAGGACTTGAATATTTTCTCCCTGATTCAGAAAAACAAGAAGGGGTTGGTAGTATTCGTGAACAAGTGGGACACGGTGGAGGAGAAAAGCCCACAGATGATGAAATCGTTCGAGAACGTTATCCGCGAACGATTGGCCCCTTTTACCGACTTCCCGATTATTTTTGGATCGGCCCTCACCAAGCAACGTGTATTAAAAATGATGGATCTCGCGAAGGAGGTGTACGAGAATAAAAAAAGGAGAGTGGCAACTCACGAATTAAACGAGGTGATGCTGCCCATAATAGCCAAGACACCCCCGCCTGCCACGAAAGGTAAGTACGTGAAAATAAAATATATTACCCAACTTCATAATACCAGTATTCCTTCGTTCGTATTCTTTTGCAATCTGCCCAAGTGGATAAAAGAGCCGTATCGACGGTTTATCGAAAACCGGATGCGTGACAATTGGAATTTTAAAGGAACACCCATCAATGTCTTCTTCAGGGAGAAGTAAGGATTCTGTTTCAAAAACAAATTTTCGGGATAGCAATACCTGTTAAAATGCCGTGAATGAGATAAATTAACCGCGGTGAAGCAAAAAAACAGGTTAATTGTATGAAATGACGAAAAAATTGCGTTAATTTGTATAACTTTTAAATAGACCAGTCGTAAAAACTGCTATTGTGTCATAAAAAAAGGTAATTTGAAACACGATGTTTTGAGCGTAAAGCTCAAGTAAAAGAAGGAGAACGGATGGATACTACTAATAATCTAGAGAACAAGGAACTACCAGTTAACGAAGGAAAAACCGATAACACCCCTCAGCCGGAAACCCTGTCGACACCTGAAGAGAAGCCGGCCCAGAGCGCAACGCCGGCCCCATCTGAAGAGGAAGGAGCGGGATTGATTCTGGATACCACCCCTGCCATGGAGGAGACCCCTGCTACCGAGGAAGTCCCTGCTACAGCAGAGGCGGATGATACCCCTGCTGCCGATGAAACCCCTGTTGCCGATGAAACCCCTGCTGCAGACGACGCACCTGCTGCAGAAGAAAC
>JAAYTC010000013.1 GCA_012518155.1 Bacteroidales bacterium
GTAAAATCGGCGTATTTGATTTTCAGGGTGACCGTCTTGGCTAAAAACTTTCGCTTCTCTGCCCTGCGGTGCACCTCACGGGCAATCTGATCGAGCGCGCCCAAGATATCCACCATCTCGTCCAGGTCGTCCAAGAAGGTCTCTTCGGCCCCCAGTGATTTGCGTACCCTCTCCGACTCCACCTCCCGGTCGTCCATTCCCCGGGCAAAATGGTAATAGGAGATCCCCGCCTTCCCAAACTCCCGCGCCAAGTCGATTTCGCTCCATTGTTTCAGGTCATGCCCGGTGCGAATGCCCAGCTTCTCCATCCGTGCGGCCGTCACTTTCCCCACCCCGAAGAACTTGGTGACGGGTAGTTTATCGATAAATGCTTCTGCTTTTTCCGGCTCAATCACGAACAGTCCGTCCGGTTTTCGCATGTCCGACGCGATCTTGGCCAGAAACTTGTTATAGGAGACGCCGGCAGACGCGGTGAGGCGTGTCCTGTTAAAGATCTTTTGTTTGATCTCTTTCGCGATCAGGGTCGCGGAGCGGATACCCGGGTAGTTGACCGTGACATCAAGAAAAGCCTCGTCCAGCGATAACGGTTCTACCAGACGGGTATATTCATGGAATACCTGCATCACCTGATTCGACACGTTGCGGTAGACGTCGAACCGTGGCATCGCGAAGATAAGGTGCGGGCATTTGCGCAAAGCGGTCACCGATGGCATCGCGGAATGAATGCCGTATTTACGTGCCTCGTAACTGGCGGCAGCCACCACACCCCGCTTTTCACCGTACCCCACGGCAACCGGCTTCCCACGGTATTCGGGGTGATCACGCTGTTCGATGGACGCGTAAAACGCGTCCATATCGATATGGATGATCTTCTTTTGAATGCCCTCCCCAATGGGTTGTGTTTTAATCATAAGCAATGTATGTTTTGAGCCGTTGCTCACAAAGATACGCTATACAAATCGATTTTCCTCTCCCATTTCCATTAATTGCTTTTTCATATTCAGCCTGTTGCTTTTCATGCACTCTCGTTTCAAATGCACTGCAATTATAATAAAATGTGCCTTGCATCAGAGGAAAAACAAGGTACAAATCCTTAATTTTCCTCGTAACAAATTCGTAACATCGGATTTTATTGAGTACATTTGCAAGAGGGCACGCGGGCAATTAATCACGTTTCACGCGTATGCTCACCGAATCAAAAAATAACCAACTCGTGAAAAAAGGACCCAATATGAAAAGTGATAAAAGAAAGATGGCGAGATCGCTTAAACTGATCACCGAAGATCGCCAACGAACCAATATCCTCCGTTCAGGGGAACAGAAAAGCATTGCATACCTGGTACAAAAAGTGCCTTCGTGGATCAGCTCCGACGGGCTCACCACGATCGGGTTCTTTGGCAACCTGATGGTAGCAGTTAGTTTCGTGCTGGGAGCCTATCTAAACCACTACTGGTTATTGCTCTCGATACCCGGATTCATGATCAACTGGTTCGGCGATTCACTTGACGGCCGGCTGGCTTACTACCGCAAGACACCCCGTAAATGGTATGGGTTCTCACTGGATGTGACGGTGGACTGGATTGGCACCCTGCTCATTGGGACGGGGTTCACGATTTACGCGCCGGGAGCGTGGAAATACGCGGGCTTCTTCTTCGTGGTGCTTTACGGATGGGAGATGATTACCGCCCAGCTGCGTTACAAGGTTGGAGGGAAATATTCAATCGACTCGGGAATATTTGGTCCCACCGAGGTGCGGGTGTTACTGGCCATCATCATCACCCTGGAGGTTTTCATCCCCGGTACGATCCAGTACCTTGCTACCGCTGCATGTTTGTTCCTCTTAATTTCAAACGTGGTTGAAACGCGTGGACTGCTGCGACTGGCAGACGAACGCGATATAGCGGAAAAGGCGGAAAAAGCAGAAAAAGCGGAAAAAGAGAAAAGGGAAGCGGAACAACTTCGCGCGATGAACCAGGAAAACGTGTAATCAAAATTCTACAAACTCAACTTTTACGAACCGGTACCCATTAATCGCCCGAAAAAACATATCTTTGCGTCAAAACAAGCAAAATGATACATTCAATGACGGGATACGGCCGGGCGGTCGTGGAACTTCCGAACAAAAAAATTACAATCGAAATACGATCGCTGAACAGTAAACAGTTCGATCTATTCACACGCCTTCCCTTGCTATACAGGGAAAAAGAGATCGCGTTGCGGAACTCGCTCTCCAAGCAATTGGAAAGAGGGAAGGTAGATCTATCCATGAACGTGGAAGTGGTGGCCAAAGATGTTACGTCTAAAATTGACCATCACGTGGTGAAGCAGTATCAACAAGAACTGACCGCGCTCGCGAAAGAGATGTCCGTTCCTGCGCCAGAGGATTGGTTCTCTGTACTGATGCGCCTGCCCGATACAATGAAAC
>JAAYTC010000081.1 GCA_012518155.1 Bacteroidales bacterium
CATTGGGTGAAGCAACGTACGATTCAAGATGGCCGGGCGGTAGCAACTACACCACCGCACGCGCTTTTGCCGAAAGAACACAACAAAGGCACGAGTTCCTTCCTATCCCGTTGAGAGAGCTCTCCATTAATACTGAACTGGATCAAAACCCGTTGTGGTAATCATAAAAATTAAAATCAGATGAAATATTTATATACAATCCTATTCTTGATCCCTCTCTTCTTCTTCGCCTCATGCGAAGATATCCTGAAAGAGGTCGATTTTTCCGTCACCACCGAAAAGACGTCCTACGCGACCGGCGAGGAGATCGTGTTCCACTTTGAAAATGCACCCGATTGGGTGACCTTCTATTCCGGCGAAGAGGGGAAAACCTACCCCGACTCGTACGGGGCGAGCATCAAGTCCATCACGAATGAACTCTTCACCTACACCTATAGCTACGGTACCCCGGGGACATACCAAGTGGTTTTCGAGGGGGGAAACACCAATTACGAAGGAAGCAAGGAAAAGACGGTGACACTGACCCTCACGATTAATTAATCGTATGCAATTATACCGTCTCATACTCTTAGGAATGCTATTCATCGGAACGGGCCTGCTCTCCGCGCAGAGTTTCGAGGGCACGGGCGTGCCAAGCACGGTGACCGCGGTAAACAACACGGGTAACCTGACGTTGAGCCGCGAGTACTTTAAGGACGGGAAACAGTCGCTAGCGTGGAACTGGAACACCGAGAAGGCATCGCTCCTGTTTACCGATACCGAGATCCACGAAGTGGTGAGCTCGTTTGACCAAAGAGGCGGGGTAAAACTCTGGATTTACAACGAAACCCCACTGCCTCACCCTTTGGTTTTTCGATTCCAGGATACGGACAATATCGTCCGGTACATGTTCGAGTTCCACATGAACTTCACAGGGTGGCGGGCGGCCTGGATTGCGTACAGCGACATGTGGACTCCCGAGGGGGGCAAGACCTCGCCACACGACGTGGTGGCCATGGAGGTGATAGCCCCGGATAAAGCCCCTGAAGGCAAACTATGGATCGACCGTGTAGAGTTTTCTCATCAAGTGGATGTACGGGCTACTCCCGATGCCCAAATACCCGAGAATAACCGCCACTTGAACCGGGAAATTTGGCATTGGGGATTACTCCACAAGTGGGAGCGACAAACACACGATATTCCCATTCCATCGCGTCTTTCCCCGTTGGAACTGGGGCAACTGAACCTCGTGTACGGGCAGGTAAAAGAGTCATGGAAAAAAGGAGGATTATCCGACAAGGAAAAACAGGAGCAACAACGTTTTATCTCGCTTTTTGCCATTTCCGACGACAGCAAGAGAGGAGCTCCCCTGATGCAGAAAGACAACACGATACCGGGCGACGTGAATTACGAACAGCTGACTAAGCTGCTTGATTTATCGGCCCGCGGATGGTATGCCGACGGCGATGAAAACGCCAAGAACGAGTTCCTGAAGACCGTGCGGTACATGCTCAACCAAGGGTTCGCGTACGAAAGCGGGATGGGTACCAATCACCATTATGGCTACCCGACGCGGGAACTTTACGGGGCCATCTGGTGGATGGAAGAGGTACTTAGAGAAGCGGGACTTTGGGATGAAACTCGGCGAGCCGTAACCTACTGGAGCGGCCTTCAAGAAACCCGCCGGCCATACAACAGGTTGCGTGACGAACTTACCGATTCATGGAACACCTTGACGATCCCGCGGTTAACGTGTGCCCTATGGGCTGATACCGATACCGAGCGATTCAGGGATATGAAAGCTCTCTCTCGCTGGATAAACGGATCGCTGCAATATTCACCGGGAACAATAGGCGGTATCAAGGTCGACGGTACAGCATTCCACCATGGGGGACATTATCCCGCGTACTCGGTTCCCGGCTTGGCTTACTTGGGGAGGTACCTAAGCCACGTGAACAACACTCAATTCACGCTCAACGACGAGTCATTTCAGATTTTGAAGCATGCCCTGCTCTCCCTTGCCCGCCAATCTAACTTGAGGGATTGGGGCATGGGTGTATCGGGACGGCACCCGTTTAACGGGGCGATCAATAAGAATGGCGTCTTAACCTTTGCCTACGCGGCAATGGTGCCGCGGGAGACCGATCGAGAGTTGGCAGGGGAATACTTACGGCTAATGGAGGGATTGAGGAAATACTCCCTCGACAACCGCCTGGCGCAAACCTTCCGATCAGAGGGTATTACCGCCAATAAGCCTCCCGTGGGATTTCACGTGTACAACTACGCGTCGCAAGGGATCTATCGATACAACGACAAAATGGTTAGCCTGAAAGGATTTACCCGCAATATCTGGGGAAGCGAGTTATATGCCCGCGACAACCGCTTCGGGAGATACCAAAGCTACGGTTCAATCCAGATCATCGGCACCCGCTCCCCGAAAGCGATAAACGGCGAGCGCCCGGTCACTGAAGAGGCGAGCAGGTATCGCGAGGAGGGTTGGGATTGGAACAGGAACCCGGGGACTACCACCATCCATCTCCCGTTGGATTTGTTAGAGTCACCGCTCCCCGGAAGTGACATGCTGCGTCAACCGGAATCGTTCGCGGGCGCGTCTCGTTTAAACGATGGAGAGTTTGGCATGTTTGCCATGAAGCTGAGTGAACGTGATAGGGAACGCTTTACACCTTCGTTCCATGCCCGTAAATCGACTTTCGCCTTTGGAAATAAAATCATCGCCCTCGGCTCGGCTATCGGAAATGATAACGAAGAGTTTCCTACCGAAACCACCCTCTTCCAGCAAGCATTGCTAAAAGAAAACGAAGCAATCACACTGAATCAGAAAAAAATAACCGCCTTCCCTTATCGAGAAGCCGCGGGCGAAGAGAGGGGCGACGATCTATTGATCGAGAGCCTGACGGGCGAGCTCTACTATATCCCGGTCGGACAACCGCTGGTGATCGAAAAAAAATCGCAAGATTCGAAAGAAAATAAGCGAATGAAGCCTACTCAAGGTAACTTCGCCACAGCCTATATAAATCACGGGCCGGCCCCGAGCGGCGCATCGTACGAGTACATGATCGTGATGGATGCCTCCCGTTCACAACAAAGGGCCTTACGAAGAGGCAACACCGGTTACTCCGTGCTGCGGCACGACTCCGCGGCGCATGTCGTAAAGGACGTGGCAAGCAACGTGACGGGCTACGCGGTGTTCGACAAATTGACGAACAACGACGATAAGCACCTCGTGGCGAGTGACGAGGAGCTGATGGTAATGATTCAACCAAGCGAGAACCAGCTTCGGGTAAGCGTCTGCGATCCTGATCTGCACTTGGGAGAATACAGCTACACCACCTCGAGAGAGAGCCAACCGGTGACCAAACAGATCACCCTGAAAGGGAAATACGCGGCGGTAAATAATGATGTTCCCTCCCTTACGATACAAGTGTCAGGAGACAACACGATTATTTCCGTCACGTGCCAACACGGAATCCCGGTGGAGTTCACGCTCGAGAGGATCAATTAAACTCAATCAAAAAAAATATAAAAAAAACATCCATAAAAATGAGAAAGTTTACGATATTCCTATCCCTAGCAGCCCTGTTGGCCGCCTGCACGGGAAACGACGAGAAAAGACAAGAAGCCGGTAACACCGATCTTTTCTCGGAAGCAATAAAAACGGCGGAAGCCCAGATCGGGTATCAGGTGAAAGTAATCGAAGAGTCCGGCAAGATATTAAACGCCCGCACCATCGAGAATGGACACGTGCAGTACATTTCTAGACAGGACTGGACGAGCGGTTTTTTCCCGGGGACGATGTTTTACATGTACGATCTCACGAAAGATCCAAAGTGGCTCGACGTGGGCGTGAAGTATACCGAAGACCTGGATACCATCAAACACCTGAAATGGCACCACGACGTGGGATTCATGATCGATTGCAG
This sequence comes from Bacteroidales bacterium, assembly GCA_012518155.1. Classification (GTDB taxonomy): domain Bacteria; phylum Bacteroidota; class Bacteroidia; order Bacteroidales; family Dysgonomonadaceae; genus Proteiniphilum. The sequence goes on from JAAYTC010000081.1 coordinate 3,921, forward strand.
CTTCGGGAACGCGCTGCGGGTGACCAACAACGACGCTTACAAGGAGGTGATAATTGAAGCAGCCAACTCGCTCTCCACGAGGTTTCGCCCGGCTGCCGGTGTGATCCAGAGCTGGGACGAAGATAGGGGATGGCAGGCAGAACGGGGCTGGATGTGCCCGGTAATTATCGATAACATGATGAACCTCGAGCTGCTGTTTAAGGCTACCGAGTTCTCGGGCGACTCCACCTACTACAACATCGCCGTTTCGCACGCGAACAACACGATGAAACATCATTACAGAGACGATTGGAGTTGCTACCACGTGGTAGATTACGACAAGGAACAAGGGGGAGTACGAAGTAAGCAGAATGCCCAGGGCTACGCGCACGAATCAGCGTGGGCAAGAGGACAAGCATGGGGCTTGTACGGGTTCGCGGTGTCTTATCGATACACGGGCGACGAACGTTACCTCGAAATGGCCGATAACATTTACAATTTCATCTTTACCCACCAAAATCTCCCGGACGACCTCGTTCCCTACTGGGATTTTAACGCGCCCAATATCCCGAACGAGCCACGTGATGCGTCGGCAGCCGCTATCGCCGCTTCGGCACTGTACGAGCTGGTGAAGTTTGGAAAAGAGGAGTATCGCCAAACGGCCGATCAAATCATGGCCTCCCTCGCGAGCGATTCGTATAAAGCCCTCGTGGGAACCAACGGGAACTTCCTGCTGAGGCACTCCGTGGGAAGCATCCCGCACGATAACGAAATTGATGTCCCGCTGAATTACGCCGATTACTATTTCCTGGAGGCACTTACCCGTAAAATGCGCCAAGAAGGTACGCTCTAAATAGGGCACAGAAATGAAACAATGAAACAAACGCTGCTACTTTTCTTGAGTTTGTTGTCCTTGGGAGTTTCTTACTCTCGAGACTTTATAGAGTTCAACCACGAGGCCATTTTCTCGTTCGAGGTGCCCGATCCCCGGACGAGTCACGACGCCCGTTCTACGTTATCCCTTTCGCCGAATCATTACAAGCACCGGAAACACAGCCTTAAATGGTCGTGGAACAGTCCCGATTCCTATTGGAGCATCCGTGAGGCAATCGATTACGTTGCCCCGCGTACCGATTCCGACCCGCGGATCTCCACGTTCGTGTTCTGGATCTATTCCACCGAGCCGATCCCAAACAATACCCTCAAGGTAGAGTTCTTGAAAGAGGGCAGGGTAACGTCTTACTTTGAATATAGATTGGACTTCAAGGGCTGGAGAGGGGCATGGGTAGCGTTCGACAGGGATATGACGGGGAAACCCGAAGAGGGAATGGACGAGGTGCGTTTCTCGGTTCCCGACATGAAGGAGGGCACACTTTTTTTTGACCACGTGATCCTCTCCACGATGCAAGACGCCCGGCATCACACGGCCGATTTTCAAGCTCCTTTTATAAACAAGGATACCCGTAATCATTGGCTTATTTTAAACAAGTCGTGGAACAAGGAGTTTTCTTTACCCCTGATGCTTCCGACGAAAAAGGAGGTGAACGATCTGGCCAAAATCGAGAGCCGATTGAAGGAGCACCTCCTGGGAGCCCGTACCCACCGACCGCTATCCACCCTCAGGAAGGAAGTAGCGAACTACAAAATCACGGAGAATCCCGACGGAACGATTCGTGGCGTACCGCTCTTTTTCGAGCGATTCGGCGAAACCTACGCGATGTTCGGGGCAGACCGATACAATCGACTCTACAACAACATCATGGGGTTGAAGAAATTCAACGCTACCCTCCTACATCTCTCCGTGGCCTACCACCGGACAAACGACGAAGAGACACAACAGGAGATCGAAGGGCTCTTTGTCAAGATGATCCGTCACATGTTGGACCAAGGGTTTCAAGCAGGCAGCGCGATGGGGACCTTGCATCATTTGGGATACAGCATGCGCGATTATTACCCCGCACTCTTCCTGATGTCGGAATCCCTGGAACGACACGACCTCCGGGCACCCATGCAACAAGCCATGGAGTGGTTCGCGGGAACCGGCGAGGTACGCGAAAAACCAACTCTTCCGGGAATGGATGTGGACACCTTCAACACCAACCTGATTGCTCGGCTCACCAGCATACTCATGATCGAGTCGCTGCCGGAGAAAACGCGCTACCTACACGCGTTCAACCGGTGGTTAGAAAATGGGTACCAGTACGCGGAAGGTACGCGGGGCACGTTCAAGATAGACGGCACCATGTTTCACCACCGCCACAACTATCCGGCCTACGCGATCGGAGGGCTACAGGGAGCAGTAGAGGCGATTTACCTGCTGCGGGATACCGATTTCAACATATCGGAGCAGAGCCACCGGATATTAAAAAATGCATTATTATCGATGCGGATCTATTGCAATCTTCGCACCTGGCCCTTATCTTTGTCGGGACGACACCCGGATGGCGAGGGACAACTTGTACCCGAGTATTTTGGATTGCTTGCCTTTGCAGGTTCTCCAGACGGTGAAGAGGAGATCGACACTGAACTGGCCGAGGCATACCTCAGGCTAGTGGATGGCGTCACGGATCAATCACGAAAATTGATGGACATGGGTTTCTCCCCGGAAAAATCACCCGCGGGGAATTGGACATTTAACTACTCCAACCTCAACGTGCACCGGCGAGGCGACTGGATGGTCTCCGTGATGGGACACAGCCGCTACCTCTGGTCGACCGAGGGTTACCGCGGCGAGAACCTCTTCGGGAGGTATATGACGCACGGAGCCTTACAAATCCTGGGCACGGGCGACCCCATCTCGAACGAGGGATCGGGATTCCGACAGGAGGGATGGGATTGGAACCACTTCCCAGGAACTACCGCCACGGTACTCCCCATTGCACAACTCAAGGCGGACGTGAAAAACGTGGACGACGTATCGGGATTTGAAGAGATGCTCCTCTCGGACGAGTCTTTTTCAGGCGGCATCTCCCTCAATCAAGAACAAGGTGCTTTCGGGATGAAGCTCCACGAACACGATAAATACAATGGCTCGCTGCGCGCCAGAAAATCGGTCTTCTTCTTCAACAACCGGGTGGTGGCCCTCGGTAGCAACATCGTGTCGGACTTGCCCGAGGAGACCCACACCACGCTGTTTCAAGTATACCTGGAAGAAGAAGACAAACCCTTCTTCTTGGATGGGAATAAGAACAGTCGCTTTCCCTACCGGAAATCCCTCTCGTCGAGCAAGGTAAACGTCTTGTCGGACGGTCACGATAACCTCTTCTTTATCAATCGGGGCGACGTGGTGTTCAAGAAAGAGGAGCAGCACTCGTTCCACGAAGAGACCGGCCTCCCTACTAAAAACAAGTTTGCCTTGGCATCGATCAATCATGGCTCCAGTCCCGGCAACAGTGCCTACGAGTACATGATCCTAGTGCAACCTGAAGCGATCGAGAGAGAGCGCACGTACGAGGACGCCCTCGCGGGCAACCTCCCGTACATCGTGCAACAGCACGACTCCCTGGCGCACGTGGTGACGGACCGGGAGACAGGCACCACGAGCTACGTTCTTTTTGAAGCGGGCGAAGTGGCCGCGAATGGCCCGCTCCTTCACGTGAACTATCCCGCCCTCGTCATGAGCCGTGAAATAGACAGAGAAAAACTTCTCCTTGCCGCGTGCGACCCGGACTTGCGATTTTATGAAGGGCCGGCCGATGAAGTGTACGACGAGGAAGGGAATAGGAAAGAGCGAAGCGTTTACTCGAGGGAGTGGATCAACAACCCTTCCGGTAAATCATTCTTGAAAGTGACCCTAGACGGCCACTGGAAATTGGCCGCGATAACGCCTTACGCGAAGGTGGTGAAATCGGAGTACGGCCAAACCACCCTCGAGTTTGAATGCCAACACGGGTTATCGCGCGAAGTATTGCTCCTGCGCGTGGACCAATGAACCGGGAGCGGAGCATAAGACATCGCTGCCTCCGGAGGAAACGATGGGCACTGCCCACTAAATTCAAAGAAGTATGAAACGAATCCATTTAACTGCCTTGGCCAGTATGTCTGCTAGCTGCATGCTGGCACAGCAACCGAACATCATCTACATCATGACCGACCACCAGACGGCGACGGCCATGAGCATCGTGGACGATACCCACGTGAGCACGCCTCACCTCGACAAGCTGGCGAAAGATGGTGTCCGATTCTCTAACGCGTACTGCGCCGCCCCGCTGAGCGGTCCCTCCCGCTTCGCGATGTTCACGGGTGTCCCCCCCGGCAGCGTGGGAATGATGAAGAACAACGACCCCTTCCCCGAGGAGCTGAAGCAGGAGACCTTGGGAAACTTGATCACTGCAGCAGGATACGACTCCGGCTACGCGGGTAAGTGGCACCTTCCCAAAGCCTCGCTGCCGAAGGACGACGATAGCTTCGGATTCACCTCGCTCCATGAGCATAACGATTACGGACTCGCGGAGGCGTGCATCCGTTTCCTGGACCAACCCAGGGAGAAGCCCTTTTTCTTGGTGGCCTCCTTCGATAACCCGCACAACATCTGTGAATACGCGAGAAACCAGGAGTTGCCCTTCGCGGAGATCGTGGAGCCTCCCATCGACGAGTGCCCAAACCTCCCCTCCAACTTTGCTCCCGCGCCCTACGAGGCGGAGATTATCCGGCTGGAGCAGCGGGTGCACTTCCCGACATATCCCGTGATTAATTATACCGCTGACGACTGGCGACGTTACCTGAACGCGTATTATCGCCTGGTGGAGATTGTTGATACGGAGATCGGGAAGATCATCGATGCGCTCGTTGAACGAGGGTTGTACGACGATGCAGTAATCATCTTCACCAGCGATCACGGCGACGGCGTGGCGGCCAACCAATGGAATCAAAAGTCGGCCCTCTTCGAAGAGATCGTGAATGTGCCGTTTATCGTGAAAGCCCCCGGCACCTACGCCACGAACGTGGAACGTCCGGAGCTGGTGAACGCGGGATTAGACCTGCTCCCCACGATATGCGAGTACGCGGGAGCGAAAGTCCCCGCGCGTGCCGCCGGGAAAAGTATCCGTACGCTGGTGGAACAACGCCATGCCGGAGAGGTTCATCCCTATATCGTGACCGAAACCCAGTTCGATAAATCCCCCACCCGGGGATGGATGGTGCGGACGCCCCGGTACAAGTACGTCTTGTACGACAAGGGAAAATACCGAGAACAGCTGTTCGATATTGAGGCGGACAGGAAAGAGCGCCGCAACTTGGCCATCGAAAAAAGCCAGCAGAACGTGCTGAATCAACACCGCGCACTCTTGAACCAATGGGTCGAACAACATAACATTCGCACCACCGGCAGGGAGATCATTTTGCCGGAACAAGAAATCAATGTAACACGCTAATAGTATGATACAGATAAATAAAGTACTTCCCTACTTGGGAATTATCGGATTGCTTCCGCTACCTGCCTGCGTGCAAGGAGAAAAAGCGACGAGTCAAGAGCCCGCTTCACCCAACGTGATCTACGTGTTCCCTGACCAAATGCGTAACAGCGCCATGGGATTCTGGAGCAATGAACCGTATGCCTCCCACATCAATTACAAGGGCGATCCGGTGATCACGCCCAACCTCGATAAATTTGCCGACGAAGCGGTAGTCTTCTCCTCCGCCTACAGCAACACCCCCATAAGCAGTCCCCATCGCGGATCGCTGCTCACGGGCATGTACCCCAACAAGAGCGGCGTTCCCTTAAACGTGAATTCGAGCCGGCCCTTCAACTCTCTTCCGGACGATCACGTGACCATCAGCGACGTCTTTAGCCGGAACGGATACAATTGCGCCTACATCGGGAAGTATCACTTGGACTTACCCACCCCCAACGATCCCGACAACCCGGGACACTACGTGGAGGGACGCGACCCGGTGTGGGATGCCTACACGCCGCCCGAGAAAAGGCACGGCTTCGACTTCTGGTATTCGTACGGCACGTTCGATGTGCATAAGAAGCCTCATTACTGGGACACCGAAGGGAAACGGCACGAGATACGGGAGTGGTCGCCCAAGCACGAGGTGGATATCGCGATCGAGTACCTCGTCAATCAAAAGGGACAGCGAGACGACAGCAAGCCCTTTTTCATGATGATGAGCATGAACCCTCCCCACCACCCCTACAGCTCGCTCGACGATTGCATGGAGGAAGATTACAACCTCTACAAGGATAAAACGCTGGGAGAACTGCTCGTCCGGGATAATGCCGATACCACCATGCAAAAGGCAGCGTCGGCCCCCTATTATTTCGCGCAGGTGACCGGTGTAGACAGGGAGTTCGGCCGTCTGCTCGCGGCACTGGATAGCCTGGGATTAACCGACAACACCATCGTGGTTTTTGCCTCAGACCATGGCGAAACTATGACCAGCCACGGGGTGAACGACGCGAAAAACTCTCCTTACACCGAAGCCACTTCCACCCCCTTCCTGGTGAGATACCCCGGCAAGCTGGAACCAAGGGTGACCCCCTTACTGCTCTCCAGCCCCGACATCATGCCTACCCTGATCGGACTCAGCGGGTTGGGCAACATGATACCGGAGGAAGTGCAGGGCGAGAATTTCGCGGACTACCTGTTGACCGGGAATCCCTCTTCTCCCCTGCCCCAAAGCGTGCTGTACCTCCGGAACTTGGACGGCGACAGGGATGAAAACGGGAAAGTCGTCTCCTACTTCCCGGAAACGAGAGGCGTGAAGACGGCCAACTACACGCTGGCACTGAGCATCGACCAAGAATCGAAAAGCTTGCAGCAAACCTATTTATTTCACGACGCGGAGGACCCCTACCAGTTGAATAACTTGTCCTTGTCCGATTACCCGGAGGAGGTCGCGTACCTCTTGGAGGAACTTGCACAACTTCTGGAGAAAGTGGAAGACCCGTGGTATAAAGAGAAAATATTATCGGACCTGGTACCTTACAAGTAATTGCGAGAGAAAATCCATCATTAGGGTAAACATAGAGAGGAGATTGAAACAAGATCAAACGATCCGTTATAAATTGCAATGAAATAAAACTTAATAAATTGCAGTTTTATTTTGAAACGTTTAAAATAAACCGTAATTTTGTGCAGGTACACAGGCTCACTAATAAACGGTGGTAGAACAATTAAGAACATTATTCAAGGTTGCATAAACCAAACAAAAAATATATCAATATGAAAACAAATTATCAGTTACGCTATGCTGCGCATCCCTCGGATGTAAAAAGTTATGACACGAGTCGTCTGCGTGAGGACTTTCTAATAGAAAAAGTATTCGCGGCTGATGAAGTAAACATGGTCTACTCGATGTACGACCGATTAGTAGTGGGCGGCGCGATGCCGGTTAAAGAATCGCTTCAACTGGAGGCTATCGATCCACTAAAAGCACCCGTATTCCTGCATCGCCGTGAAATCGGTATTTTTAACGTGGGAGGAAAGGGAAAAGTAAAAGTGGGAGATACTGTTTTTGAACTCGACTATAAAGAGGCCCTGTATCTCGGATCGGGCGATCGTGAAGTCTATTTCGAGAGCGACGACGCGTCGAAGCCCGCTAAGTTTTATTTTAACTCGGCCAGTGCTCACCGCAACTACCCGGACAAGAAAATCACCAAGGCGGACGCCGAAGTAGCCGAAATGGGTTCATTAGAAGGGTCGAACCACCGAAATATCAACAAGATGATCGTGAATCAGGTGTTGCCCACCTGCCAACTGCAGATGGGAATGACCGAACTGGCACCCGGCAGCGTGTGGAACACGATGCCCGCGCACACCCACACCCGAAGAATGGAGGCTTACTTCTATTTTGAAATACCAGAAGATCAAGCCGTTTGCCACTTCATGGGCGAGGTGGACGAAACACGCCACATCTGGATGAAAGGTGATCAGGCGGTACTTTCGCCCGAATGGTCGATCCACTCGGGAGCAGCCACGAGCAACTACACCTTTATCTGGGGAATGGCCGGTGAGAACCTCGATTACGGGGACCAAGATTTCGCGAAAATCACCGATTTAAAATAGGAGAGGCAAATGGAACTTTTTAGTTTAAAAGGAAAAATAGCACTCGTGACCGGGGCGGCCCATGGAATTGGTTTTTCCATGGCCGCTGCCTTGGCGGAGGCAGGAGCACGCATCGCTTTTAATAGCTCAAACGAACCCTCGATGAAACGGGGAGTGGAGGAGTACAAGAAACTTGGCATCGACGCCATGGGTTTTGTATGCGACGTGCGTGACGAAAAAGGAGTAAAAGAGATGGTCGCTACCATCGAGAAGGAGATGGGTGAAATTGATATCCTGGTGAACAACGCCGGCATCATTAAACGCATCCCCGCCGTGGACATGGCCGTGGAGGAGTTCGAAGAGGTAATCGACATCGACCTAGTGGCACCCTTCATCTTGTCGAAGGCGGTAGCCCCGTCGATGATCCGCCGCAAACAGGGCAAGATCATCAATATCTGCTCGATGATGAGCGAGCTGGGGCGTGAAACCGTTTCGGCCTACGCGGCAGCAAAGGGGGGAC
>JAAYTC010000082.1 GCA_012518155.1 Bacteroidales bacterium
ACGGGATCAAGTCGGTGAATATGATGATCGACGAAGTCTCCCAAGCACTCGATTAAGCGGGTGATATTCCAAGGATCCCCGATTTTAAATTTCTAAATCTACACCTTATGTGGTGGGGCTATGCCCTCTTGTTTGTAATCGTTATCTTTGTCCCATAATTTGCTCCAAATATTAGCTGTTTTATGAGACATACAATCACTTGGATCCTTTTTTGCTGTGTCGTTATGCTATCGGCACAAGAGAAACCGTCGCCACAGCAAGAGAAACCGTCGTCGCGGTGGGTCGACCAGAAATTCTCGATGTTCATTCACTTCGGTCTATACTCCGTCTACGGTGGGGTGTACGAAGGAGAACCGGTGACCCGGGGGTACAGCGAGCAGATACAGTCGTTCGCGGGCATCTTCAGCGACTGGTACGGGAATACTGCCCATGAATTCAACCCGATGGAGTGGAACCCCGACAGCATCGTGGCACTGGCCAAGGAGGCGGGGATGCGATCGATCGTTTTCACGTCGAAGCACCACGACGGATTCTGCATGTACCATTCCCAGCATACTGATTTTAATATCGTGGACGCCACCCTTTACGGGAGGGACCTGATGAAGGAGTTGGCCGAAGCGTGCGAGCGTGGTGGAATCGACTTCGGGGTCTATTTCTCGTTGATCGACTGGCGTTACCCGCACGGGTATCCCATTTCGAGCCACAACGCGGATCCATTGACACCCCAGCATTACGAGTTTAATATGAAACAGGTGGAGGAGATCATGACCCGTTACGGGGAGATTTCCGAGATCTGGTTCGATATGGGTTCACTCACCTTAGAACAGAGCAAGGGGCTGTATGAGCTGGTGGACCGACTTCAGCCGGGTTGTATGATTAGCGGGAGGTTGGGGAACGATTACGTGGACTTCGCGGTGATGGCGGACAACGAGTATCCCGAGTACAAGCTGGGGGTGCCGTGGCAAACGGCGGCGTCCATGTTCGATGAAACGTGGGGGTACCGTTCTTGGCAAGAGCGGGGAGCGGTGCGCCCGAAGGTGGAGGAGAAGGTCGCGAGCATGGTGAAGGTGGTGAGCCGGGGAGGTAACTACCTGCTCAACATCGGCCCGAAAGGCGACGGATCGGTCGTCCCTTTCGAGAAAGAGGTGCTCCAAGGAATCGGGAAATGGATGGAGGTCCATGGGGAGGCCATCTACGGAACCGGGGCCAACCCTTTCCACCGGTCGTTCGATTGGGGAGATATCACCTCCACGAAAGAGTCGCTTTACCTGTTCATCGGGGAGTTGCCAAGCACGGGGAAGATTCAACTGAAGGGAATTTCAGGGATTGTTTCCGGGGTGAGCTTTCTCTCCTCCGGGGAGTCCCTCCCTTTCACGCACAGGACCCGCGTGTTGGATATCGATGCATCGGGAATATCTTCTAACGAGGTGTTGCCGGTGGTAAAGGTTGCTTTCCGGAACGGTTATTCAGTATTGCCCGATCCAGTCGTGAAGGGTAAGGAGTTAACACCACGAAACGCCATGCCGCTGTTTGGCCATTCGAGCTTGAACTACTACGCTGGCTACAAGAGCTTGATCGGGTATGATTGGGCATGGGAACGACGTTCGGGTAGGTATACACCTGAAATTCATTTTACCGACCAAGAGGTGGGGCGGCGGGTGATGCTGGAGTTTGATGGGGTGGAACAAGAGGTGGCACTTGAGCCTATAGTCACGAAGCGAGTGACGTTGTCCCCCAACGCGGTGCATTGGGGTTCGCTGTACCGGAAACCGGGACGTGGAGTGTTTGGGAACGTGGAGGAGGAAGGGGTGGACGAGATCGACCCTAAAGCAGCCGATTCTCGTTGGACGGAAGTGAATGACTTCCGCTACGGGAAAGAGTATACCGAAGCGATCCTGCCCCGCGGAAGCGTGGTTTTCCTTCAAGAGATCGAGTCGCCCACGGAGCAAACCATCGCGATCAAGGTGACCAACGGCAACGCGGCCTATATCCTGCTTAACGGGGAGTATGTCACGGCCCACTTTTCTCCCGAGCGGAAGGAGAAACAGGAGGAACTGTTGTTGCTCCCGCTCAAAAAAGGCAACAACCAGCTGGTCGTCAAGTTCTACAACGGGTTCGAAAATCGACTCCATTACGGGATAGAGCCGTTGGAAGAGTGGGTGATCCATTCTCAAACATTGAAACCCGTGCGGTTGGAGCGAAAAGATTTCCATCGCGTCTCCCTTCGGGCTGCCGACGCGTCGTCGCACGTATCCCCGCTGCGGATGAACAACGTGACGATACGTTAAATAATCCCTGCTTCCTTTGCTCTCTGTATCAAGTTCACCGTTTTATTGGAATCGAACTTCTTCATCAAGCTTTTCCGGTGACTATCTACTGTGAGAGCACTGATATACATCTTCTTTGCAATCTCCGGGGTGGTAAGTCCTTCCGCCAAGTAAGCGAGCACCTCCTTCTCTCTACGAGTCACGCTCGGCACCTCGTTAAGCTCCTTATCGGTGAACGAGGAGAGAATGCGTTGTGTCTCCTTTCCAAAGTAAACCCCGCCCTCGTGAATCTGGTAGATGGCTTGTTCAATCTCCTTTGTCGGTGCGCTCTTTAGCAGGTATCCCGATGCCCCATGGTGTAGCATCCTGAGAATAACGCTCCGTTGGTTTAGGTTGCTCAACGCGAGTATTTTCATGTCTGGGTACTCTTTTTTGATCTTCAGGCACAGGTCCAGTCCGCTCTCGTCCGGCAGGTTGATATCAAGCAATAGAATATCGGCCGACACCGTTTTCAGTACCTCCATTAATTCAGTGCCCGACGCCGCGGTAGCCTTTATCTCCATCAGCGGCTGCTGCTCCACGAAGCTCAAAAGCCCTTCAGCAATAAGCGGGTGGTCGTCACACAATATAATTTCAATCGGCTTCATCTTCTTTCTCCTCTTTTTCAACTCACTAAATAACCCATCAACCTGTCATGCTATCCCTTCATCCCATCCACTCCATTCATATCATACCCTACATTCAATATTGATCGCGGTCCCTTTTCCCGGTTGCGAGTCAATTCGCATCGTACCGTTCAGGAACTGCACCCTCGTCTCGATGTTGTGTAACCCCATGTTGCGTTCCACGACGAGAGGATCGAAGCCAATTCCATCGTCTTCAATATCAATCAGCAGCAGGTCGTCCTCGATGGTCGTTTGCAACAGTATCCGAGAAGCGTGCGCGTGTTTTACCGCGTTGTTAACCAACTCCTGGATGATGCGGAACACCGATAACTGTTTATTCACGTGGACGAGTGCCGAAAGATTGCTCGCGTAATACTCTATCCTCGTGCCGGGTGTCTCCAAGTTCTGTATAAAATCCTTTATTGCCTCCTCCAGCCCATACTTTCGGATCGAGGGCGGCATTAGGTTGTGCGATAAATCGCGTATATCGACCACCGCCTCGGTCAGCTGTTGTGTTGCTTTTTGCAAGCGCCCGTCGTTGGTCGCCCTTGCACAGTTCTCGATGGTCAGCTTTATCCCCGTCAGCTTGCCCCCCAGCCCGTCGTGTAGCTCCCGTGCCACGCGGGCACGCTCGTTTTCCTGCCCCTCCATCAACGCCATGGAGATCTTCATTGCTTGTCGTTGTTCCACCGCGATCAGCTTCTGTTGCGCCCGTTTCTTTCGCTGATTAATGGCATACAAGAGAAACAGGAAGATAAGCACCGCGAGTGTGGCGGAACCAAAAAGAATGGTTTTTTGCATCCGTCCCTGGTTCTCTAACTCCATGATTCTACGCTCGTTCTCCGACGCGTTATACCGCGCCTCCATCTCCGAAAGCTGTAGCTTGATGTTGTTCGAGTAGATGCTGTCGTTTACCGCCAACAGTTCACGCATCGTCCGGTAGGCCTCCTCGTGGTTCCCCATTTTTGCCTCCACCTCGGCCAACTTGTTGAGCACCACGCTTTGGTTCTCGATCATGTTGAGATAGCCATCGGTTTCTTTAATCGATACCAGGATCTCTTTCGACTCGTCGTTCCTGCCCACCCGTTCATAGTAGTGGGCCAGGTAATACATCAGCCGGAAGTGATGGTAACCCAAACTGTACCGTTCGGCATACTCGATCCCTTTGAGCGCGTGCTCGATGGCCCGATTCACGTTGCCATCCCATTCGTGGTAAAGCGATTGGAGGAGGTGATAAAAGGGGAATGAGGTGTACTTCCCTTCCCGCTCGAACACCGGCTGAAGAAGTGCTTCTGCCTTTGATAAGATCGCTTTCGCCTCCTCCATCTCCTCCTGCATGATCCGTGTATGAGCCAGGTTGAGGTACGCCCAAAGTAAATTCCAATCCTCTATGCCTTTTCCGTTCAGCAAGTCGATCGCTTGTTGGCAATACGCGGCCGATTTCTCGAATTCTTGCAAGTTAAAGAACACCAGCCCCAGATCGGTATAATAAGAAGAGAGCTTTCCCGTGTTACCCGCCTTCCGCGCAAGGGGGATGCACTTCTGGAGCTTGATTTCCAAGTACGCGTTGTCGTTCCCTGCCGACTGTTCAAGTGTGGCGTAATTGCTCCAGAGCATGGCTTGGTATTCGTACGACTCGGGTGAGTCGACACGTGCAAAGAGCGTCTCCGCTTCCATGTAGAGCTGTTGCGATTTCTCTTTGTCGTGATTATAAAAGACTCCCGCGTGATGAAACAGGTGCTTTGCCCGGGCCAAGAGATCCCTATCGTCCATCAATTTTTCGGCCTCCTGCAGTGCCTCCATTGCCTGTATGGTATCGGTGAAACCCCAGTGCCACGAGAGGTCGTAATAGAGAACTGCCCTCTCCCGATCGCTTGTCGTGTTACCAAGAGCCACCAACAGGCTGTCCACGTAACTATCGCCTATGCTATCTGTCCCGGGGATGCTCGTTTCGGCCGACATGGACATGGAAAGCCATGCCGTGCAAGCACAGAGAAGAGCAGTTATCTTGGAACACACGTGGTGACACATATAAGCCGTGATAAATAAATGGTCCGTGGATTACAAATATAGCGAGGCCCTGCCTGAAAAAGCAAACTTTTCAGGGTTATTCTGATAAAATACCCCGAAAGGGGGAGTAAAAATACCACGGTAAAGGGGATTGCGACTCGATAAGGCACGCCCTATTTTTGCAAGATCAATAAATGAGTCCACGCTACAAAACCCATTTCAACAA
>JAAYTC010000083.1 GCA_012518155.1 Bacteroidales bacterium
AAGGAAGCGTTTTTCGCCATGATGGCCGGCAGCTGTGCCAACCACTTTTCGTTGCGGTCCTTGTTGAGCGCTTCTTTTTCTTCATCGGTGCTGGGGCAAGGATCGTTGGGGATCTCTTTATCGAACAATGCCTGGAGAGCGTTCAAATCTTGCGCGTGATAGGCGAGTTGCAATTCATCCATCTGATCTTTCAGCAGTTCGGGATGCTTCACCATGCAAATCAATAGCTCTGCTTGCCGTTCGAGGGGGCTGGAGTTGAGCAGTATTTCTATTTGCTCCTCCGGGGTTTCCAGTGCCTTTACCGGGCGGGAAAGCTTTAACGCCTCCGTTTGAAAGTAGAGGTCGATATTCTCTTGCCCGGCAATCGAAGGATAATACTTTTGGTAAAGGGTGATGGAGATCAGGTTAGAGAGCATGGCCGGCTTCAGTTGCCCCAGCTGGTCCAACCCCACCCCGATCAAGTCCGTGAGCGCGCTATCAAGCAACTGCACTTCGTCCGGCGGGAGAAGGATGTCGTAGCTTACCCCTTGAGGCATCATCGCTTCGCCCATGATCTGCGTCTGCATCGCGGCCATGTCACTCATATCCAATTCGCCCACCGTCTGGTCTGTCTCCTCGAACGCGGTAACCACCGCGGGGATCGAGTCAAGGAACGATACGGGAACCAGGTGATGGGTACCAAAGAGGTAGGAGGGTTTCTCCAACCCGTTCCCGGATATTTTCCACAGGAGCGAGGTTTCTGCTTTCGGGCTGGAACCGGTGCATGAAATGAAAAGCAACAACAGGGCAATCACGCCCGGCGCCATTCGGTAGTTCATCGTGTACATAATTTAATTGTGGTTTAATACGTCTTGTTTACTATAAAAATCAGGTGTTTCTTTTTATTTAAGAAGTGAGTGTGTCATGAATGAGTGTGTTTTCATGAGATCACGGCTTGGTGTTTCTCTTTCCCGATTCCCAGGAAATCGAAGAGGAACCAAAAGATAGTAAACGAAGGCACCACATCGGTAACGGGGAGTATTTCCTCGATAAAGGTGACGAGCGAAGTGAATTTCCCTCTTTTGTTGCCAAACATCTTGTAACTTAGCGATGCGGCGATGGGTGCCCAAATGACATCCAGTAGGGGGCCAACCACGGGAATGGCCGCGGACGACATGCCCACGAAGTCCAGTAACACGCACTTGGCGAGTTTTTTGTATTTGTTATCCATGCAGGATTCTTTCGTTGTGAAGCGAACAGTCGCGACCGGTTTGACTGTCTTTACCGCGAAAGGTTTATTCTCATGCGGTGGTGGCCGAAATGTCCAACGGGGTATATACTCGCTGGCCAAGCTCCTTGTCCATCGTGTAGATACCGAACCCGTTGTTCCCGATCAGCTTTAAGCTATCGAGCATGCTTTGCGCGGTTTCTTCCTCTTCCACCTGCTCGTTCACGAACCATTGGAGTATGTTTTCGGTCGCGAAGTCATTCTCGCCGCGAGACAGGCCCACCAGCTCGTTAATCAGCGACGTGACTACTCTTTCATGCTTCAACGTGTCCTCGAAAGCGTGTAGGGTCGATTTCCAGGAGGTGTCCACCCGCTCGATGGGCATGAGTTCCACCTTGTTTCCCTTCGCGATCAGGTAATTCATCAATTTTTGCGCGTGGTCCTGCTCTTCGTGAAACTGTACCTTGAACCAGTTGGCAAAGCCGGGGAGCCCTTCGTGCGCGAAATGGGCCGACATTGATAGGTAGAGGTAAGCCGACCATAGCTCGGCATTGACCTGCTTGTTGATGGCTGTTTCTAATTTTTTACTTACCATGAAAATGCTTTTAAAATAGGGCGTTTCTTTTCTTTTTTTAGAACGTTTCGCGCCAGAAAATGTTTACCTCTTCACCCCCTTCCATTGGCCAATGGGTTATAAAAAAAGGCAACTCACGTGATTTTTAAATTAATTACTATCTTTGCAGAACGATTCGAGTAATAACAATGCTTCTAAACCTGTATTCAGGAAGAGTCCTATTTTTAATTTTTTTCAAATGAATCTTTTAAGAGAAAAAATGATGAAATACGATGCCCCGCAACGAGCGAAGGCAGCGGGTATCTATCCTTACTTCCGGGCAATCGAGAGCGACCAGGATACAGAGGTGGTGATAAACGGTAAAAAGGTGCTGATGTTTGGATCAAATGCCTACTTGGGGTTGACAAACCACCCGAAGGTGAAGGAAGCCGCGGTTGCCGCTACTAAAAAGTACGGGACCGGGATGGCGGGCTCGCGTTTTTTGAACGGTACGCTCGACATCCACTTGGAGCTGGAGCGTAAACTTGCCAATTTCATGGATAAGGACGAGGCGATCGTCTTTCCAACCGGCTTCTCCGTCAACGAGGGGGTGCTGGGGTGCATCACCGACCGGAATGATTTTATCATATGGGACGAGAGAGACCATGCCTCCATTATTGAAGGGATACGTACCTCGTTCTCCACCAAGTACAAGTTTCGGCATAACGACATGGGCTCGTTGGAGAAACAGCTAAAGCGGTGCGACCCCAGGAGGGTGAAGCTGATCGTGGTGGACGGCGTGTTCAGCATGGAAGGCGACTTGGCTAACCTGCCCGAGATCGTGCGGTTGGCACGTAAATACAATGCCAATATCATGGTAGATGAAGCACATAGCCTGGGCGTCCTCGGGAAAAGATACAGCGGGAAGGGTGTGTGCGACCACTTCGGGCTGCTCGACGACGTGGACCTCGTGATGGGTACTTTTAGTAAATCGCTCGCGTCTATCGGTGGTTTTATCGCCGGGGAGTACGCGGTGATCAATTACCTGCGTCACAACGCCCGCACCAATATTTTCAGCGCGAGCATCACGCCCGCCTCCACCGCTGCTGCTTCTGTTGCCCTTGATATCCTTAAGTCAGAGCCGGAAAGGGTGAAAAGGTTGTGGGAATTGACCCACTACGCCATCAAGCAATTTAAAGAGAAAGGGTTTGAACTGGGGCCGACCGAAACACCCATCATGCCACTCTACGTGAGAGACAACGACAAGACATTCCTGATCACCAAGCTGCTCTTCGAAGAAGGGATCTTCGTGAACCCGGTGGTTTCCCCCGCCGTGGCTCCCGATGATACGCTCATCCGCTACTCATTGATGGCCACGCATACCAAGGAGCAGATAGACTTTTCCATTGAGCATATCGCGAACGTGTTCAAGAAACTGCAAATCATCGAATAACACCCGTGGAACCTCCCGGGCGCTAATCCCGTGAAGTGGTTGATAGGTATTGTAAGGGTCCCGTTCTCGTGAAAATAGTATATTTAACATACTTGAATCGATGGGATCGCGAAAAAATATGTACTTTTGCATGCAATAAAAAAGTAAGACTATGACATTTATTGCAGACAAAATCAGTATGGAAGGGCTGACCTTCGATGACCTCCTGTTAGTTCCCGCCTACTCAGAGGTGCTCCCTAGGGATGTTGATCTTGCTACCCAGTTCTCCCGAAATATCACACTCAATGTACCCATGGTATCGGCCGCGATGGATACCGTTACCGAGACTACTATGGCTATAGCCATTGCCCGCGAAGGAGGGATTGGCGTGATTCATAAAAACATGAGCATTGAGGAGCAAGCCAAACAGGTACGCGCAGTGAAGCGTGCCGAGAACGGGATGATATTGAATCCCATTAGCATCTCTCCCGAGAAAACAGTGGCTACAGCTTTAGGCATGATGGCCGAATTCAAGATCGGGGGAATTCCGGTCGTGGATACCGAGAACCGATTGGTAGGTATCGTTACGAATCGAGACTTGCGGTTCGAAAAATCGATGGATAAGCGTATCGATGAAGTAATGACCAAAGAAAACCTGGTCACTACTCGACAAAATACAAACCTTGAAAGTGCCGCTGAAATACTTCAACAGCATAAAATTGAAAAATTACCGGTAGTCGATTCCGATAACCGGCTTATTGGCTTAATCACATACAAAGACATTACCAAGGCAAAAGATAAACCTTTTGCTTGTAAAGATGAGCAAGGCCGTTTACGCGTGGCCGCTGGTATCGGTGTCACTGCCGATTCCGTGGAGAGAGCCGGAGCACTTATCGAAGCAGGTGTTGATGCGATCGTGATCGATACCGCTCACGGGCACTCGAAAGGAGTCGGTGAAATGCTTCGATTGATTAAAAAGACCTTCTCGGGCATTGACGTGGTGGTTGGCAATATTGCCACCGGTGATGCTGCCCGCTTCCTCGTGGATGCGGGAGCAGACGCCGTGAAAGTCGGGATAGGCCCCGGTTCAATTTGTACGACGCGGGTGATCGCGGGTGTGGGTGTTCCCCAGATGACCGCTATTTACGAGGTAGCTTGTGCATTGAAAGGAACCGGTGTTCCTTTGATCGCCGATGGTGGGTTGCGCTACTCCGGTGATATCGTGAAGGCACTGGCTGCCGGAGCCTCGTCCGCCATGATGGGCTCCCTGCTTGCCGGTACCGAAGAGTCCCCGGGTGAAACCATTATTTTCAATGGGCGCAAATTCAAATCCTATCGTGGCATGGGGTCGCTCTCCGCGATGCAGAAGGGCTCGAACGACCGTTATTTCCAGGATGTGGAAGACGATATCAAGAAATTGGTTCCAGAGGGAATCGAGGCCCGCGTACCGTTCAAAGGAACGTTGCAGGAGGTAATTTACCAAATGGTGGGAGGGCTTCGTGCCGGTATGGGATATTGCGGGACGAAAAATATCGCGGAGCTCAACGATGCAAAGTTCACTCGGATCACATCGGCAGGATATGCTGAAAGCCATCCACACGGGGTGATGATTACCCGTGAAGCGCCGAACTACAGTAAAGGAAGCGAATAACGCACGACCCGATTTTCCGTTTACAATTTTCCGGTGAAGCCTTAGGTTTAACGGGATACCTTTCTCCCTCGTAAAGTTACCACGGGGGAGATTTTTTTTACTGTGAGCTATCCGAAAAACTTATTCTTGGAGAAATTCTTTTACTCAAGTTTCGCATGCATCAATTATTACAATTATAGCTAAAAATGAGGCCTATAAATGCTATATGGGCACCCGTTAGATGAAATAGGCGTAATCTGATAAGCTGTTAGATGCGAAGCGAGTTATTTATCAGATAGCCTGTAAATCTACAACGGGTCATAAAACATTGTCAGCCGAAGATTTAGGTATGGTAGTAATGCATGCGAAACTTAAATCTTTTATCAACTGCCGTGCAACGTTTCGTTTTCCAAAAACGTCATTATAGTAAACAGGGGAATTTAATATGCCGGAACAACATTTAATACTTGCTTGCAAGCAGGGAAAACTGTGGGCAAGGAAGGAGGTGTACGAACAGTATGCTCCGTCCATGATGGCCCTGTGTAGGCGGTATGTTCCGGACAACGAAGACGCGAAAGACGTGTTACAGGAAGGATTTATCAAGGTATTCACGGAGATAGGTAAATACTCGGGAAGTGGTTCTTTTGGTGGATGGGTGCGAAAAATATTCGTGAACATTTCGCTGGATTATATTCGTAAAAAAAGTCGTTTAAACCAAAAGGAGCTACGGATGGATTACGAGATGGAACAAACGTACGGCAATTCGTACGGTATCGAAGATGTAAGTGCCGATGATTTAATGGAATGCATCAGCACGCTCCCCGACACCTACAGGACAGTTTTCAACTTGTACGCGGTGGAAGGGTATAGCCATCGAGAAATTGCCGCGATGTTGAATATCGCCGAAAGCACTTCGAGATCCTCTTTTTACAGGGCGAGGCAACTTTTGCAAGAGATGGTGTCGCGCTTGATAGCGCCGAATGTTGAGGAAAGCAAGAATGGAGTTAGACGAAAATAGAATGGATAAGCGAGACGATTTTTCACGGAAAGTCGGTGAGAAGCTACGGGAGCATCAAATGCCCGTCGCTCCCGATGTGTGGGATGCCCTGGAGAAGAGGCTCCCCAAGGGTGAAAAACGTACGCCTGCGTATTGGCCGTTGGCGATTGCCGGAGTGGCCGCTGCTTTTCTGGCACTGTTCTTATTACTTAATCCTTTGGGGGAGGAGTTCAACCGTGAGTCGTTGCATGTGCAAGAAACAAGCTCCCCTGTAAAGAGGGAAGAACAACTCGCGGGTATCTCTGAACGTTCACAGACGGGCGACGAAGCGGGTGTAGATTCAAAAAAACATCCGCGAGACAGATCCACCGAGGAGCCTACTAAAGGGATAGCTCCCCACGGAGCGGAACCGATGGAAACCCGGGAGAGGGGGGCAAAGGAAGTTCAAGAGGTGGAGACAAAGAAAATCGCGACGTTGAATCAAGGAGTTGACTTCGAGAAGGATGTTAAGGCCGAGAGAGTCGCTGATCCCGAAAAAGTCGATGAGATCAAGAAAGTTGTTGACCCCGATAAAGTTATTGAACATGAGGTGTTTGTCGAGTCAATAGAGGTTGATTCCAAAAGAGGGGGTGTCGAACCTGAAGAGGTTGCAGAGCCTATAGAAGTTGATAAGGCCAAGGAAACGACTCCCCGATCGATCCTGCTGGCATTGGCGAGTGGCGACGGGCTATCTGGATTTCCATTCGGAAATTATCATGGGGATGAGTCATATTACTACGACTTTGCTCCTGGTGAGGGCTCTGGTATAGGCTCCGACGGGGGAGGTGACGGCC
>JAAYTC010000084.1 GCA_012518155.1 Bacteroidales bacterium
GGGGATCCCTATCCCGACGGGTTATTCGATTTTCTGGAAGGGTATACCGTAGATACCAAGAACGGTTGCATCATCTTTCCCATGGTGGAACCGTTCGGCTCGCACCTACGAAAGCGACTGGGCGATGACGCGCTGGCTGAACAATATCTTTTTCAGGAATTGTATGATTCCACCCGCACGGTAGCGCTCCAATTCCCGGAGAAGAATAAGTTCCGCCTCACAGGAGAGTACCGGGGTTCGTCGGGCACGGAAATCAACTTGAACGCTTTCAACGTGCCTCCCGGATCGGTCAAGGTGATGGCAGGAGGAATCCTCCTCACGGAGGGAACGGATTACATGGTGGATTACCTCTCCGGGACGGTGAATATTATCAACCGATCGATCATCGACGCGGGCACCCCCATCAGCATAACCCTCGAGGATCGGTCACTCTCGCGGATGCAACGAAAGACGCTGGCGGGCATCGACTTGCAGTACGACTTCTCTAAATACCTTACACTCGGGGCAACGCTGATGCACTACCGTGAAAAGCCGCTGGTGACAAAGACCGCCTACGGTGACGAATCGGCACAAAATACACTCTGGGGAGCCAACCTCGCCTACCGTAAAGAATCGCTCGGGCTGACTCACCTCTTAAACATGCTGCCCTTCGTGGAAGCAACCCAACCGTCGCAATTGTCTACCCGCTTGGAGTTTGCTCAAATGATCCCGGGGCACTATAAAGACCAACATACCGGGGGCTACTCGTACTTGGACGACTTCGAGACCTCCATCTCGGGAATCGACCTGCGCTCGCCGTACGCGTGGTCACTCGCCGCCACTCCTTATAACAACGGGTCCGAGGGATTATTCCCGGAAGCTTCGCTATCGAATCACATCGATTACGGTAAAAATCGCGCGCGATTGGCATGGTTTTTTATCGACGGTATTTTCACGCGGCCCCACTCGAGCCTTACGCCGGCGCATATCAGAAACGACTTAACGCAATTGTCGGACCACCGAGTGAGGGAAGTGCTCGAGCGGGAAATATTTCCTAACCGGGAGCCCTACCATGGCCAGCCAACCATCCTCCCGGTACTGAATTTGTCGTATTACCCCACGGAAAGAGGACCCTATAATTTAGACACGAACGTGGACAGCGAGGGGCGGCTACTTGATCCGGAACGACGATGGGGTGGAATTACTCGCCGCATGGATATCCGTGATTTCGAGGAGGCCAATATCGAGTACATCGAATTCTGGTTAATGGACCCGTTCGTCAACGACACCTTAGGCACGGCACGAGGAGGTGATCTCTACTTCAACCTGGGGAATATCTCGGAAGACGTGTTAAAGGATGGCAAGAAGTTTTTCGAGAACGGGTTACCGGTGGACGGCGATACTACGGCCGTGGGATACACCGTCTGGGGAAAATACCCTAAACGTCAATCCACCGTCTACGCGTTCGATAACTCTCTGGGAAGGGAGTCAAGACGAATACAGGACGTGGGACTGAATGGCTTGAGCACAGAGGAAGAATTGGTATACCCCACGTACGCCAATTATCTCAGTGAGTTGCGTGCACGATTATCCACCGAAGCCCTCTCACAGATGCAGGAGGAACCTCACTCCCCGTTAAACGACCCGGCAGGCGATACCTTCCGGCATTACAGGGGGACGGAGCAGGACCGGAAAGAGTTAAGCATCCTGGAACGATACAAGCACTACAACAATACCGAGGGAAACTCGATTGCAGCGGAAGAGGATCCTTACGCCAGTACGGCACGTGCGATACCCGACGCGGAGGATATCGACAACGACAACACCATGAACGAGAACGAGGCTTATTACCAGTATCGCGTATCGTTACGTCCGGGATTGATGGAGGTGGGAAGCAACTACATCACGGACAAACGGGAAGCGAGCGTGCGCCTCCGAGATGGGAACGACGCGAAAGTGACCTGGTATCAATTCAAGATCCCGATCCGAGAATATCAGGCTAAAGCGGGCAACATACAAGGATTTAACAACATTCGGTTCATGCGGATGTTTCTGACCGATTTTCAGGAACCAACATTCTTGCGATTTGCTACCTTGGAGCTGGTTCGAGGTGAGTGGCGAGAGTACCGGAGGGACTTGGCGATCGGGGGAGATGTTACCGGCACGGGGCATCTTGACATCTCCGCGGTGAATATCGAAGAAAACGGGAGTCGTTCGCCGGTAAACTACGTGGTACCCCCGGGGGTCACCCGAGCGATTGACCCGGGCCAACCCCATTTAAGGCAACAAAACGAGCAGTCGCTTTCGTTAAAACTGAATGACCTCGAACCAGCTCCAAGGTAGCAAATCGCAAGAATGTTGGTTCCTGAAAATCGGTCAGAAACATCCGCATGAACC
>JAAYTC010000085.1 GCA_012518155.1 Bacteroidales bacterium
AGTTAGGAGTAATTACCTATCTTTGCATCCTACTCGATTTATAGGTGATCGATTACAGTTTGAAAACCATAACTCCACGCGAAGCCAACATCTATTAAGATATACTAACAAAGCAAAAAAACCAATGTATCTTTTTTTTGTTAACTTTGTCTTCTATTTCAACACAATAAATCGTAACGATGCATTATGAGTAGGATAATGTTATTCTTCCTTTTTATATGTATTGTAGAATTACATGCTCAACAATCCATCGCCTCTAAAACTGCTCAAGTGGATAGTCTACTGGAGCTCGCGTATCAAAGCTACGCGAGCATGGAGATTAACTCGAGTCTCTCCCATGCGTTAGAAGCGTTGTCACTGAGCGAAGATATTAACTATTCGAAAGGCAAGGTCCGCGGTAATTTTTACGTGGCTCAAGTTTTCTGGAGCCTTGGAGATTATGGAAAAACAATCGATTACCTTCAGCTTGCAGAGAATGAAAAATATGTAGAGAGCGATCTGATTTTGTCATCAGAGATATGCCGGGTAAAAGGGCGTGCATACGGATCTTTGAAATTGTACGACCTATCTATTACGGAATTTCGAAAGGGCTTAGACTATATAAAACAAATTAAAACTCCGTTCGAACGGCAATACCTCACGAGCCTAGCCTACGACAACCTTTCACATACCTACACTTTACAGGATGAAACGGACTCCACGCTGTTATACTTGAATAAAAACCAGAAAATATTAAACACGATGGATGAGGCCCGGGTTTTCAGGAACCTGATTAACCTGTATGGCCATTTGGGTAAGACCTACGCCAGACAAGATGATTACGAGCGGGCAACCGGTTATTTTACCGATGCGCTTCGACTGGCAGAAACGAATAACTTTCCGTACACTTCGTGGATATACCTGCAGTGGGGCAACATGAAATTGCGACAAGATTCACTTTACCCAGCCATCGAGAAGTATCAAGCAGGCTTAGAAAACCTTGAACAGACCAACCTCCGTGTTGAACTTCCGGATATCTATACTGCCCTTCGAGACGCCTACATTCAAATTGAACAACATGATTCAGCAATGGTTTATCACCAGAAAAAAACAGAAATCGAGGCAGAGCTCAGCGAAGCCAACCGACAGGCATTGGATAAGGCAGTACAGTTGTTACTCGTGAATGAAAAGGGACAACAAACCACTCAGCTTATAAAGGTGAGAGTGATAGCGTTTATCGCGGTCTTACTAACACTCGTTATTGCCTTCGTGATTTGGGTTCGGTGGAAGAGGCGTTACCGACAAGTAACCGAAAAAAAACAAAAGCTAACCGAAAAGCTTGAGGAAAAGATGGGGGATGCATTGGACGAAATAGTGGAGTTAGCAAGAAGTAATGACAGCTCTTTCTTACCCCGCTTCATGGAATTTTTCCCGAACTTCACGCGTAATTTCTTTACTCAACACCCCGATTTACCGCAGTCATCTTTTCAATTTTCGGCCTATATATTCCTTCATTTTTCGTCGAAAGAGATCGCTGATATTATGTTCGTGGAACATAAATCGGTACAAACAAGAAAAAACCGTCTCAGGAAGCAGTTGGAGCTTCCTAGGAATACCGACCTCTACCAGTACATGCGCTGGTTAGACGAACACGAGGAGTCAGACGACACATCATTACATGCCGACAGTGAAGTAATGTCTGTTACTTCCAAGTATTAATACTACGTCCCAATTTCTTTTCGTATCTTCGCGTACTTTTTGTATAACGATTGACAGACTATTAATGATGATGAATTTTGTGGAAGAGCTCCGTTGGCGAGGAATGATACACGAGATCATGCCCGGTACGGAAGAGGAGTTAATGAAGGGACAAGCTTCCGGTTATTTAGGCATCGATCCCACGGCAGATTCACTGCATATTGGCCACTTGGTGGGCGTGATGATGTTAAAGCATTTTCAACGCGCTGGACATACTCCTATTGCCTTAGTAGGCGGTGCTACCGGAATGATCGGCGACCCCTCGATGAAATCAGCAGAACGTAACCTGCTCGACGAAGAGACCTTGAGGCATAATCAGGAAGCCATAAAAAAACAGTTGGGCAAGTTTCTCGATTTTGAAAGCGATATCCCAAATAAGGCCATCTTAGTGAATAACTACGATTGGATGAAATGCTACACCTTCTTGAACTTTATCCGCGATGTTGGCAAGCACATCACCGTTAACTACATGATGGCCAAGGATTCGGTGAAAAAACGGATCAGCGGCGAATCGGGTGAAGGGATGTCTTTCACTGAATTTTCGTACCAACTCCTCCAAGGGTATGATTTCCTGCATCTTTACCGCGATAAGGGATGCATCATCCAGCTTGGCGGTTCGGACCAATGGGGAAATATCACCACCGGTACCGAATTGATTCGTCGCGTGGAAGGTGGTGAAGCATACGGGTTGGTTTGCCCCCTCATTACAAAGGCTGATGGCGGCAAGTTCGGAAAGACCGAGAGCGGTAACGTGTGGCTCGACCGCCGTTACACGTCGCCTTACAAGTTCTACCAGTTCTGGCTCAACGTGAGCGACGCCGACGCCGAGAAGTACATCAAGATATTTACCTCCCTCTCCCGCGAAACCATCGAGGCGCTGGTGGCCGAGCAAGAGTTGGCACCTCACGCGCGGCCTTTGCAGAAACGGTTGGCCGAAGAGATCACCGTGATGGTGCATTCTCGTGAGGATTATGATATGGCCGTCAGCGCGTCGGAGATCCTGTTTGGCAAGTCCACCTCCCAAGAGCTGCGGGCGATTGACGAGAAGACCTTCTTGCAGGTATTCGAGGGAGTTCCCCAGTTTACCGTTTCTCGCGATAAACTGGACAAGGGCATCAAAGCGGTAGACCTGCTCACCGAGGAGGCCGCTGTCTTCCCCTCCAAGGGAGAAATGCGCAAGACCGTACAGTCGGGTGGCGTGATGATCAACAAAGAGAAGCTTGAAACGTTTGATGAGCCGATTGGCATCTCCCGCCTGATTGGCGATAAATACCTTCTTGCACAGCGCGGGCGGAAGAACTATTTCTTGCTGATTGCCGATTAATCCTTGAACAGTAAGGGAATCGGCTATTAAAGCCGGATTTGAGAAAAAATCCCTTGAAAATATTTGGTGGATTGGGATTAAAAGTCTATTTTTGCACTGCTTTTCACGAAGCAATCGAGGATTGTCCCATGGTGTAACGGTAGCACTCCTGATTTTGGTTCAGTCAGTCTAGGTTCGAATCCTGGTGGGACAACAAAAAACCCCTGCAAGCAGTTGATTTACAGGGGTTTTTATTTTAGTGGTGCCGAAACAGGTACTGAAATATGCAGGGAAATCACCTAGTTATAAATAAATCAAGGGAGTAACGAACTGTGTAAGTACCGATGAAGAGAGGAAATTAAATTCCTTTTTTACCTCTTTGGAAATTTTTGTTTACACCAAGTCGCCCTATGAGAACAGCTGGATATCGTCTCATGCTTTTTGCGTGCGGGATTAATCCGGTTACCTTTCTTTTCCGGCTACCAGGCATATCGCCAACATTAATGCTGTCATTTGAAACGCTAAATGCACACACCACTTCGCGTGGATTCTCTTCTAGAACAAAACAATGACTCTTCCCCAATAACTGCTTAGAATAATTTACTGCATCGTTATTGAAGAAGTCATTTAACCCACATTGCAGCAAAAAATCAAACAAAAGTTAAATACTGCCTCTTTTTGTGTTAAAGTCGGGCTTTCTCCGGTTCTCATCTCGTCTATTTTCTCGTAGTAGCCTGATTTTCAGTATTCGTTATTTTTAAAACATGAATGTAGTCCCCCGTTTTGTCTTGAAAAAACCATTTCCAGTGACTACTTTTGCCCTTGATGTTTTTCAAGACGAGCATAAAGCAAAAAGGCGGTGTTGATTACACCCATTACCGGTTGTGCGAGAGCTATCGGGAAGGGCGTTTTATCCGTAACCGCACATTGCTCTCTATCGGGGATTTGGAGTCGAAACTACCGGCTGATAAGATCGGCCTGCTGTGCAAGCGGATCAATCAGGTTTATCACGAGGGAAAAACGTTTGTTATCAGCTCTTTCCGCGATGAGCGGGTGGAAGCCTTGTGCGCGGATTACGTGGGACGACTGCGGGAAGCGGAAACGGCAGAAAAAGCCATCAAGAGGGCTGCCGGTATCGAGGAGGTCTATGTTGACAGGACTACCAACAGCCATGTCCGCGAAGTTGGAGCGGAATGGCTCGGCCTGCAAGCTTGCCGTCAATTGCTCCTGCCCGAATATTTTGAATCTACCGGCTGGGATAAAGAATCCGCCGGGCTTGCCATTACACAGGTTATCAGTCGCGCCGTTTATCCTGCTTCGGAGTATAAAACCAACCGCTGGCTAAAAGAGAACTCCGCGTTATGTGAACTCACGGGAACGGGCGCTTCGACCATAACGAAGGATAAACTCTATGGCATGGCCCATCGCCTTTACCGGGAAAAGAACGGTTTGGAGCATCACCTGTCTACCCGGACAAATGATCTCTTTTCACTGGATGACAGGATTCTGATTTTTGATTTAACCAATACGTACTTCGAGGGTAGAATGAATGACAGTCGTTTGGCCAAGTTCGGGCGCAGCAAGGAAAAACGCAATGACGCCAAACAGGTCGTACTCGCGGCCGTGGTTAACAGGGAGGGATTCCTGAAAGAATCCCAAATTCTCCGGGGCAACATCTCCGACCCTGAAAGCCTGCGGGGCATTCTTGACAAACTGAAAGCCCACCGGGGCAATCATGCCAAGAAACAAGTGGTGGTCATGGATGCCGGCATAAGCACGGAAGATAACCTGAAGATGTTGAAATCAGAGTCATTCCACTACATCTGCGTGTCTCGCTCGAAACTCAAGAATTACCGGGTCACCAATTTTCCCCCCGTGGAAATAAGGGATAAATCAGATCAACCTATCGAGATCGCGCAAGTGGAAGCAGAGGGTGAGACCGACAGCTTTTACCGGGTAAAGAGTTACACGAAAGGCCTCAAGGAAGCTTCCATGGAGAACCGTTTTACAGCCGCTTACGAGCAAGGGCTAGAGCAAATAGCCGCGGCATTGACAAAAAAGGGGGGAACTAAAAAACTGGAAAAGGTCTGGGAGCGTATCGGCAGGCTCAAGGAGAAATACAGTTCGGTAAACCGTTTATACGATATACAGGTTGAATCCGATGAACAGGGAATTTATG
>JAAYTC010000014.1 GCA_012518155.1 Bacteroidales bacterium
CACTGGAAAATGTAATGAGGGGATTAAAAGAGTCGCTTCCCGAGCGGCACCACAAACTCTTGCCGATGAACGAAGAAGCCATCGTGCGGGGTATGGAGATCGTGCAATTAGAGCAAGAAGCAGTTCTCACCGCCGTATAATTGCCGTGCGGGGCGGTTGTCTTTTCTTCACGCCCCGTTATTTCTCTCGCTCCGTTATTTTTTACCAAACGGCCACCAGCTCCACTTTTTTGGTTTGTCGGCTTTCTCTGTCTTCTTCACGACAGGATCGGGCCGCTTTCGTGAATCCTTAGATACCCCCTCGGATTTTCTTGGGCGTGTACTGTCAGGCCTATGTTCCGACTTGTGTTCCAGCCTACGTTGATCCCTCGCGGGCCTCTCCTCCCTTTGTCGCTCGCTCTGTCTCCGGCCGCGAGATCTCGTTTGTTCTCCGGCACCCTCCGGCCTTCGAGAGACCCCCTTCCTATCGGGCGTTTCTGTCCTATCGGACGTAACTTTCCTATCGCGTGCTTCTTGACCTCGAGCCGCCTGTTTGCCCCTGGCTTGTCCACCTCCACCGCGCCCGCGGTTAGGGTATTCTTTTCGCTCGGTCTCTCTTTTTCGTCCTGCTTGCCCTTTGCCTTTCGATTGCTCGTCGCGTCCAGATTGACCTCTACTTGATCCTTTACCTTTCGACTGTTCGTCACGTCCTGCTTGACCTCTATTTTGCCCTTTGCTATCGGTTCGTCCTTTGTTTTCAGTTTGCCCTTGATGGTCAACTCCTTCTTTGCGTTCCGTTTGCCTCTTACGGTTTCTTTGTCTTTGTCTGGATTTTTGTTCTCTTGTACCTTCGTTTATAGCCGAATCACTCTCTGGACGTGTGTCCTCCACTGCAGCAACACCTCCCTCTTGTTGCGATCTGCCCCTATCTTGAGGAGTTCTGGACTTTCTTGGCCTCCTTGATGCGTCTGTTTTGTCCGTTTTTCTTGGCCTGTCCGATTTCTGTTCTCCGTCGGTTTGTTCCCTGGCTACACTTGACAATTCAGCTTGTTCAACTTTTTCCGAATGTTTCAGCCTGTCAGCCACATCCGTACGTTTGGGGCCTCTCTGTTTGTTCGTGGGCCTCTGATCTCTTCTTCCACCTTTTCTTCCACCTTTGGAAGAGCGGACGGCAGCACCACGCCTACGTTGGTCACGTACAGGATTATATTCCGGTGTATCGCCCAACTCCGCGGGTACCGGGATGCGATAAATCTCTTTCTCGAGGAACTTCTCGATAAGCGAGAAGCGGTATTGCTCGTCCGGGGCTACAAAAGTGATGGCCATTCCAGTATCGCCGGCACGAGCAGTACGTCCGATGCGGTGCACGTAATCCTCCACGTCGTACGGCACATCAAAGTTGATCACCAGGGTAATATCGTCGATGTCGATTCCCCTCGCGACAATATCGGTCGCCACGAGAATATCCACCCGCTCGTTTCGGAACTCGTGCATCACGTGGTTACGTTGCGTTTGGTCAAGGTCGGAATGCATCTCTCCCACTGATAGATGCATACGATGTAAAGTCTTCGCGATCTCCTTCACTTTCATCTTTGACCCGGAGAAAAGGATCACTTTGTTCGGCTTTTTCTCTTTAAAGAGATGCTTCACGATCCCGATCTTTTGAGCTTCGTAGCACAAGTATGCCGACTGCAGGATGGTCTCCGGTGGTCTCGCGATGGCGATAGATATTTCTACAGGGTCGCGTTGGATGGTTTTAGCCAGTTGTTGTATTTTAGGAGGCATGGTCGCCGAGAACATCACGGTCTGTCGTTCTTTCGGGAGCAGCTTCTCGATTTTCATGATATCCTCGTGAAAACCCATATCGAGCATTCGGTCGGCTTCGTCGAGGATAAAATATTTCACCCCTGAAAAATCAATATTATAAAGGTTGATATGAGAGAGCAATCTTCCCGGCGTAGAGATTACCACGTCGGCACCGCTTTGCAAGCCTCTTTTTTGCACGTCCCAAGCCTCCCCGTCGCTTCCCCCGTATACCGCGACTGAAGAAAAAGGAGTATAGTAGGAGAATCCCTCCATCATTTGATCAATCTGTTGAGCCAACTCTCGCGTGGGTGCCATGACGATGGCATTCACCTTGTTTTCGTCGTGGTTGTCCGTCTGCAGATTATTCAATAGCGGCAACAAGAACGCCGCGGTCTTTCCCGTGCCGGTCTGCGCGCACGCGATCACATCTTTTTTCTCAAGTATAACGGGAATCGCCTGTTCTTGTACGGGCGTGGTCTCCTTGAAGTTCATGGCCTCCAGGCCTTCAAGTAGGGAATCACAAAGAGGTAGGTCGGTAAATAGCATGAATTAATTTATCGTTTCGTGTAATTTTTAGTTCAGCACAACTGAACTCGTAGTTAGGTGATTAAAGCATCTGTTTTTTAAAATGTTATGCTTGCTGATTAAATTAGCTGTCGCAAGCAATTGATTGACTCAATACCGAACTGTACACAAAGATACGATGAAAAAATGACTTTTTCAGGTAGGAAGCAAAATAATGTTTTTTCTTTCCAAAATAGTTTTTATCTTTGCACTCGATTTTGAAACAACTATTGTTATCAGGAGGGATGGCAGAGTGGTCGATCGCGGCGGTCTTGAAAACCGTTGAAGTGAGAGCTTCCGGGGGTTCGAATCCCTCTCCCTCCGCTGAAATGGTGTCCAGTAGACCTGTTGAAACTCAGGATTCATTTAGAACATAATACCAATCATGTGATAATACATATCTATCAAAGAAGCATCCTTCACCTACGCCAATTCTTTTGCTCGTAAATAACTCACTGTAGTGCATGTACATCCGCTATTTGAGATCGTTTTGAACATTTGATAGAAATAATCACGAGTCTTTTTTCATAAATGAAATTTTAGCTTTATATTTGTTTAATGGATAAAAAGGGCTATATAGAAATTCGGGTCGTTGGTAACGAAGGTAATAACCCTCTAACCCCAGATAATTACGATATTCGAGAGATTAAGTTAATGCTGGAAAATATCGAAGATATCCTATATCCAGGAAATAAAAAGATGCGACCGGATATCACTTATCAAATTGAAGAAGGATCAGTTCGTAATATTTTTAAAACCAGTTTGCAGGCTGTGGTCACATTCACAGCGATTGCCGGAATGATAATTGATGCCGGCTCGATTGATGGATTGGAGCTCCCTACGGCAAAGGCGATAGAGAATATTCAGGATATTGCTCGAAAACGAAATTATTCCTTTGAATTCACTACTTCGGAGTCAGAAAATGTTGTCTTAGAGGTCACTCCCACAACGAATTATGAGAGATCTGCTAATCTGTGGGTTGATGCTGAATTCTATTTTTATGGTGTACTTACTAATGCCGGAGGGAAGGGTAAGGCCAATATTCATTTGGACACGAAAGAGGTTGGAACAATTATCATTGAGACCGATAAAACATTCCTTAAGGATGAACCCGATAACCTGCTTTATAAAGAATATGGTGTGCGTGTTATTGGTAAACAGAATTTGGAAACAGGAGAAAGAGACCGTTCTGATTTAAAATTGATCCAATTGATAGATTATAATCCCAAGTACGATGAAGCATACCTTAATAATCTAATAGCCAAAGCAAGCCCTAAGTTTCAAGGGCTGGATGCTGATCAATGGTTGAGGGAAATTAGAGGAGACTATAACTATGAATAGTGTACTTCTGGATACGAGCTTCTTTATTCGTCTTTTAAACCATCAAGATCGACTGCATGAGAATGCTAGAGCATATTATAAGTTTTTTCTTGAAGAGGGTATTGAAATGATAATTTCCACGATCTCCATAGCCGAGTTTTGTGTTAAAGGAGATGTGACAGATTTACCATTAAGAACACTTAAGGTCTTGCCTTTTAACTATAATCATGCGCAAAGAGCGGGTGAATTTGCCAGGATTATTTATGAAAATAGAGCGAAGCATAACCTGGATATCCATCCAAGAGTTCTGATTCCTAACGACTCCAAATTGTTTGCTCAAGCAGACTATGAGAATACAATAAACGCATTTGTAACATCGGATGAGCGTACACAATCTACAATTGAGTTGTTGAAAACATCAGCGCATGCTCAATTTACTTATATTGATATAAAAGTTCCATACAGTCAGACATTTGGAAAACTTTTTTAATATTGGGTAATCCAAAACTGTGAATAATAGCATCTATTTATCGAATACTTCCATTAATAAATTGTACATGAGTTCATTACGCTCTGTGTTGTCCGATGCTATTCTTGCGCATTTTCAAATATGGTAAATAGGTGTTTGATAATGACCTTATTTTATTTTGTGCTGCTGCCGAGATTGCGGTTTAAATATTTATTCAATACTGATTCAATTTATTTACCTTAATTAAAATGTTGATAGCGAGTAGTCTATTTAGTTATTGAGGCCCCGTGGGTTCGAGTCCCCTCTAAATTGAAGAAATGTTGTTTTTTTGATAAGCAGCTATTTTTTTGAAGATGTAGCTGGCGAGCAGGCTTAGTAGGATGTCATATAATATTTGACATAAATCACAAACACGGGTAACGAAGCTTACCGGTTGGTGCCCTCGAACATGTCGTGATTGGGTCCCTCTGATCTTTGCTGCTGCCTGAAATTGTTGAAGGTGTAGGTCAATGTAAGCGTGAAGAGGGGGGAACGGGGATAGATTTTAGTCAGCGTCTCCATTCCGACACCCGAGCGGGTGTTGATGTATTTAGCCGTTGAAAGGATATCTCGGATCACGACTCCCGCCGTTAGGTTTCGTTTCGGGAATTGCTGCCGTGCCGCCAGGTTAAGGTAGAAAAAACCATCCACTCGCCCTTGCGTGCTTACCATCGGCCCCACGTAATAGGCTTCCAGTCGTGCCCGCGTGTTTTTCGCCACATCGAAGTTGTTATTCACCGCCAACTGCCAATTCCAACTCTCTTCATCGTCATCCACTTTAAATTCGTTCTTGATGCGATAAAAGTAATAACTGGTATTCGCGTCAAGGTTCCAGTAGTTATTTAATTGGAGGTTCGCCGCCAGTTCGATCCCCGTGGAGTAATCGTTGCCCACGTTGGCCATCGAATCCA